>BNTU01000075.1 GCA_025996835.1 Bacteroidia bacterium | reverse complement strand
TAAAGGAGTGGAAAAAAGAAAATATTGGTGAAACTCTGTTTGGTGAAAAAATAAATCTTATGAAAAAAGTGGCGTGAATATTTTCTTGGAAATAACAACCTTTTTGACACCCCACCCTACGGGATGCTGAAATGGGGGCGGGGCGATTCTATTTTCTACCGAGCTACAATCCCTACGGGATAAAAACAAATGATGAACGAACAATATTCATAAAACATCCATCTTTTTAACACCCCACCATACGGGGTAACAGACGGGAGCAAAATTGCAGATTGCACTGAATTTTGCTGCATTTGCCCTGAAAGATGGGCTGAGCACGACTGCCTGATAAAAAAAATAATTGTACTTTTGTGCCGTATTTTTATTTACACATTTTTTATGCAGGAATATACTACTTATACTCTTTCTAATGGGCTGCGAATCATTCACTTGCCGAGTGTTTCGCCTGTTTCTTATTGCGGCTTTGCGGTGAATGCCGGTACGCGCGATGAGGCTGTTGACCGGTTTGGTTTGGCGCATTTTGTTGAACATACGCTGTTTAAGGGTACCAAAAAGCGCAAATCGTGGCACATCCTGAACCGGATGGAAGCCGTTGGCGGCGAACTGAACGCCTACACCACGAAGGAGGAGACGTTTATCTACTCCGTTTGCCTGTCGGACGATGTGGAACGGGCAATGGAACTGCTGTCGGATTTGGTGTTCAATTCCATGTTTCCTGCGCCGGAAATTGAGAAAGAGCGCGAAGTGGTCATCGACGAAATCAATTCCTATCGCGACAATCCTGCCGAACTCATCTACGACGAATTTGAAAATCTGCTGTTTGCCGGCAGCGAGTTTGGACACAGCATTTTGGGCGATGAGGCGAGCGTTCGCACGTTTACATCCGCTTCCTGTCGCCAATTTGTGGATACTTTTTATCATCCCGAAAATATGGTGTTCTATTTTTATGGCAAAACGCCTTTCACCAAAATTGTCCGGCTGGCAGAAAAATATTTTGCAACCAACCGCGACCGCAACCACAACCATGACCATGACCATGACTGCGCTCATGCCCATGACCATTGTCATTGCGGGCTTGACCCGCAATCCCCCGCCAAAACCCGCAACACTCCCCCTCTCATCCCCGCAGTAAAGAAAAAAGTCGCCAAAGACCTGCATCAAACGCACACCATCATCGGCAGTCAGGGAGTTGGCTTGCACGACAAGCGAAAAATGGGTATGTACCTGCTCAACAACCTGTTAGGCGGTCCGGGCATGAACAGCCGTTTGAACTTGCTGTTAAGAGAGAAATACGGATTAGTCTATACCGTCGGCTCCGGGTTGGGGGCATATAGTGACACAGGCGTGTTCGACATCTATTTTGCCTGCGACCCCGGCGATTTAGACCGTTGCACATCGTTGATACACAAGGAGTTGAAAAAGTTGCGCGACACTGCCCTCTCAACCTCCCAATTTCAATCAGCCGTGAAACAACTCAAAGGGCAACTCGGCGTGGCGAGCGACAATAAAGAGAACACGGCACTCGGCCTGGGCAAAGGGTTTCTGCATTTCGACCGATACGACAGTCTGGCGGAGGTGTATCGCCGAATTGATGCCTTGTCGCCCGCCCAATTGTTGGCGATTGCCAACGAAGTGTGGGACGAAAGCCGCCTGTTTCAATTAAGTTTCATACCCATATAACTCATTCACTATGAAACAAATAACATTTGAACAAATTGCTGCGATACGGCTGCAAAGTCATCAACTTTCGGAAACCACTTTGCAAACTCCCAAAGAGGTTGTTGAGTGGATGGGAGCTATGCAGGCGCAGGATTTCGGGATGGCAAAATTGGCTGTCGGTGTGCGACTTCCCGGCAGTACCGACCGGATAATTCAGGAGGCGTTCGACCGCGGCGACATTCTCCGCACCCACGTCATGCGCCCGACATGGCATTTTGTGACACCGGAAGACATTCGCGGAATGTTGTTGCTCTCGGCAGAGCGCATCAAATCGTCATCCCGCGCACGCGACAGGGATTTGGACATCACAGAGGCTCTTTACGGCAAAACCAACCACATCTTCCAACGTGCTTTGGAAGGCAATAAACACCTGACACGTAAGGAATTAACAGCGGAATTAGAAAGCGCAAACATCGCCGTAGATTCGTCCCGTATGTATCATTTCACGATGCGGGCAGAATTGGATGGCATCGTGTGTAGCGGGGCGATGCAGGGAAAGGAGCAGACCTACGCCCTGTTGGACGAACGCGCACCGGTGTCTTCGGTGCCATCGCACGAGGAGGCATTGGCAAAACTGACGCAGAACTATTTCAGAAGCCACAGCCCCGCCACTTTGTCCGACTTTGCGTGGTGGTCGGGCTTGTCGCAGACGGAGGCAAAAAAGGGCATGGAAGCCATAAAATCGGATTTGCAGGTAGCCGAAATAGACGGGCGAACCTATTGGTTGTCAAAGAGATACGCAGGCGGAGCAACTCCGAAAAATTCGGAGTTCTTATTGCCTGCTTATGATGAATACATTATCGCCTACACCGACCGCACACCGGTACTCCCCGCCCCAAACCACAGCAAAGCCGTTTCCAGCAATGGTGTTTTCCGTCCGGTCATCGTGGTAAACGGGCAAGTTGTAGGGCTGTGGAAAAAATCGCCGAACAAAAAGCAAGCGGTGTTGTTGGATTATTTTTAATTCGTAACCCGCACCACGCTCTTCACGTCCTTAAGTTTTTGCAAGCGGTTGATGATTTTGTTGAGGTCGTCGGCACTATGGACGTCTACTTCGATGCGACTTTCAAACAGTCCGCCGGTCGACTCAATGTGAAATTTGCGCACATTGGTGGAAAATTCGTAGGTAAGGGTGCGCGTGATGTCGTTAAGCATGCCTATCCGGTCGATTCCGGTCAGTTGCAGGGTGCTTTGGAAGGAGAATTTTTGATAGCCCGCCCATTCGCAACTGACGATGCGGTCGCCAAACCGCGTTTTGAACGTCAACGCGGGCAGGCAAGAGTGCGTGTGGATTTCCAACAATCCGTCGTCGCGGATAAAACCAAACACATCATCGCCCGGAATGGGCTGACAGCAGGATTGGGTGAGGAAATTTTTCTGAAAATCCTCCTCTTTGAGAAGATAAGTTTGTTTTTTATCAATAGTCGACGCTTTTGGAGTATCTTTTTTGTTGGTTTTGTCGGTTTTGTCGGTTTTACTGGTGTGAAAAGGGTTTTTCATGTAGCGCATGAAACTATTTGTCGCTTTTTCCTTCAAAATTTTCTGCAAATTTTCGGGCAATTCAATTTGCTTTTCGGCAAGCGCGTAACACAGATTTTCCTTTTTCGGAAAAACGTAGTAGGCGCAAAATTTGTCCAGCACCTGTGGCGTCACTTCTACACCCGCATTTTTAAGGGCATTGGTCAGCATTTTTTCGCCCTCTTTCACCTTGTTGCGTTGCTGTTTTCGGAGAAACAACTCAATCCGCGTCTTCGCTTTGGCAGTTGTCACAAAATTCATCCATTCCTCTTTGGGGTAGTGCGAATATGATGTCAATATCTCTACCTGGTCGCCACTTTCGAGGCGGTGGCTGAGCGGCACTAAGGTGTGGTTGACTTTCGCGCCGATGCAATGGTCACCCACATCGGTGTGAATTTCGTATGCAAAGTCCAGAGCAGTAGCACTTTGTGGCATCGTACGCATATCTCCATGCGGCGTAAAAACGAATATTTCCGAACCGTAAAGATTCAGTTTGATGGTGTCCAAAAAATCCATCGCATTGGGGTTGGGTGCCTCCAGAATGTCCTGTATGCGTGCCAACCAGTGGTCAAGTTCGTTTGTTTCTGCCAGTTCGTCGGGATTTTCCTCCTTGTATTTCCAATGGGCGGCATAGCCTTTTTCGGCGATGTTGTCCATTTTGTCGCTCCTGATTTGAATTTCAATCCAGAAGCCATCGGGACCCATCACAGTGATATGTAACGCCTGATAACCATTCTCTTTGGGGTGGCTCAGCCAGTCGCGAATGCGCTCGGGACGCGGTTTGTAGATGTCGGTAACTGCCGAATAAATGTCCCAGCACTGCTTTTTTACGTCCGTATCGCCCTTTGGTTCAAAGATGATGCGCGCGGCAAAAATGTCGTACACATCTTCAAAACCAATATTTTTGGCTTGCATCTTGTGCCAAATCGAGTAAACCGACTTCGTGCGTGAGTGCATTTTGTATTGAACACCTAATTCGTTGAGTTTGAGTTCCAAAGGATGTGCAAAACGGGCATAAATGCGGTCGCGGTCGCTTTCCGTTGCCATCAATTTTTGCTCAATTTGTTTGTAGGCTTCGGGGTGTTCATACTTAAAACTCAAATCCTCCAATTCGGTTTTGATAGCAAAAAGCCCCAACCGGTGCGCCATAGGGGCATAAAGATAGGTCGTTTCGCCGGCGATTTTGTATTGTTTGGCAGGCAGCATCGCACCAAGTGTGCGCATATTATGCAGCCTGTCTGCGATTTTTATCAATATCACGCGAATATCATTGGACATGGTGAGCAACAATCGGCGCATATTTTCAGCCTGTGCAGAGGCTGCTTCGGCGAAAATGCCGCCCGAAATTTTGGTAAGTCCGTCCACCAACTGCGCAATTTTATCGCCAAAGAGATTACGAATATCCTCCACAGTGTAATCCGTGTCTTCCACCACATCGTGCAACAGCGCAGCCGCAATGGAAGTAGAGCCAAGTCCCATCTCGTCAATCACAATCTGCGCCACAGCCAACGGATGCAGGATATAAGGCTCACCCGACCGCCGTTTAACGCCCCGGTGCGCCTGGTCAGCAAACTTGAAAGCCTTGTTGAGCACATCAAACTTCCGCCGATGATTGGAACGCGCATAGCTGTCCAGCAGCCGCTCGTAGGCTTGCTGCACCTGCTCGTCGTCGGTCACCTGTTTGTTATTTTCGAGGTCTTCGCTCATATTACTGTTTTTTTAATCGCTCAATTTCTTTTCTGATTTCGTCAATCACTCCTTTGTTGGCAATCATTTTCTTACCATCTATTTTTAGCACTCCCATATAGATAATTTATCATACCCTCTTTTCTCTAAAAAAATTGAAAATTCAGTTGCATCAGTTGTTGGAAATTCAACCTTAATTTCGTCCATGAGATTTCGTAAAACTTTGTTTCCCAAATCGTTTGAGAATTTCCCGCGCAACGCTTTTTCGTACCAATTCAGCAAATCTGTTTCGGTTACAATACTTTGTATTTTAGATTTCCAACCAATTTGATTGAGTAGCGAAACAATGATTTTTTCTTCAGCATCTTTGCAAATAATCACAATTCTATCAGCCGAAACAGACGACACGATGTTTTCTGCAAATTCTTCCGTTAGAGATAAATGTTTGATTTGAATTGCCAAACCAAAATTTGTCCACATATCCAATCCTCTGTCGGCGGCATTTGTTACACCAACGCGATTGATTTGCGCTTTAATATTGAGTTTGGGTTGCTTTGCTGACAAATTTATGACTCGCTTTGCAAAGTCCTCAAATTCTTGCAAAATTGCTTTTTTATTTTCATTGTAACAGACTGAAATAGAAACCTCCAACGCATCAACAATCGCTGAAAATAATGAATACACAACGATTTCGTAAATTTTATCAATGCTGCGTTTCAGTCCCGGCTCGTTCCAAAAAAGCGATAGAAAATCATCTAATTGGAATGTTTTTGGGGTGTGGTGTTGACAATAATTCAGACCCGATGACATTTGCGTAAATCGTTCCTCAAATTTTTTGTAAATATATGCTTCTACAATTCCGTTTTTTTTGCGGTTTTCTTTTCCTAAAACTTCCAAAACGGCAGGCGGAATGGCATTATCATTGAAAACATCATCTTGATAACGTGCTGAAGACGTGGAAGTCCTGCCCAAAAACTGCATACAAATTATATCCCGCCACTTTTTTGAACTGTTGCGATAGGTTTCCAAATCGGACAAGTCAACATCGTTTTCGACACGGTCGCGATAAAGAATTTCAGCCACTTGAATTGGCTTATACAAATGTACTCTCGCCTTGTCAATTACCTTGTCTAACTGCAATTTAGCTTCCTGTATTTTCATATTCTTCAAAGATGTTTAATTGCATTATTTTTGTTGCTTGCTGTTGATTTTCAAGTGCGTTAATCATTTCGCCTGCAATAGCTTTGATAACGGGAACTGTTACAGAATTTCCTGCAATTTTCCGTGCTTGCGAATACGGGACATTGATTTTGAAACTATCAGGGAAGCCTTGTAAGCGAAACATTTCGCGATCAGTCAAACGCCGTTCTCCATTAACTACCAAATAGTTGTAACTTCCTCCAGCCCGCAAAGCACAAGAATACGGCAGTGGTGAAATATTCCCGCCGATATTTTCGTGCCAAATTGACGGCTTCGGCGGTATCGTTTTTAGTGCTGCAAAACGCTTGTTTTTCAATGTTTCGGACAAAAAATAACTTTTAGGAATGTCATTGTCCTTTCCCAAAATTTCAATCAGAGGGCGATAATAGCCCAAGGGGGTCGGAAACTTAAAATATATATTTTCCTTAAACCCAACGATATAAATTCGTTCCCGTTTTTGCGGAACACCAAAATCCAACGAGTTAAACACTTTGTAATAAACGGTATAACCTAATTCTTTCAAATGATTTATGATGACTTTGAAAGTATTCCCGTTATCGTGCGTTGTCAATCGTTTTACATTTTCCAACAAAAATGCCTGCGGCTGTTTTACTTTGATAATTTCTTCAACATTGAAAAATAACGTTCCGCGCGTGTCCCCAAAACCAAGCCCTTTGCCTGCAATGCTAAACGGCTGACAGGGAAAACCTGCCAACAAAATATCGTGGTCGGGAATATCTTTTGGTTCAATATCATTTATGTCGCCAAACGGTTTTTCGCCAAAATTTGCCTCGTACATTGCTTGCGCGGCACTATCCCATTCGGAAGAAAAAACATTTTTGCAGCCATACGCCTCAAAACCAAGCCGTATGCCACCAACTCCCGCAAATAAATCTATTGTTCTATACGCCATACAATTACTTTGTGTATCATTTTCATTTCTCCTCAATCATTATACGTCGGCAAAACCGAATAATCTTTGCTATAGCGCAAATGTTGTTCGGCGTAACCCTCTGTGTAGCTTACTTTTACGTCTGTGATGTTGCCTTCTTTGTCGTGTGTTGCTTCATATACGGGGTTTATGAAGCCTTTGTAGGGGGCTATTTTTAGTTTTTTGTAGCGGGCGCGGACTTCTGCGTGTAGCGTTGGGTCCACTTTCACGCCGTAGGTTTCTACCAGGGTTTGGGCTGTTTGGTAGTCGCCGGTGGATTTCACGCGCTGCACTTCTGCCAGGAGTTGTCCAAACAAGGTGCGCAATTTCGCGTAGTCGTGGACTACTACCACTGTTTTGCCGTTTTCTTGCACCAATTCTACTACATTTTCGGCTTTGCCGTGGTCGAGCACCCAGTGGGCAATCATGGCGCGGTTGCGCATGTGGGCTTCTTCGATGTTTTTGCCTTCTTCGATGCGTGAGAGTTGGGTCATCAAGCCGTTCATCACAAATTTGTAATATTCGGCTTTGTGGGCATCCATGTTGGGCAATAATCCCAATTCTACCACTTTGGGGTCGGCTATGTAGTAGAGGGCGAACAGGTCGGCGCGGGCTTCTTCCCATGTGGAGCCGTAGGCTTTCAGGGCATCGGGGTCGACGCCCGGCAGGAGTTGTCCGGAGGCGTGTCCGAGGCATTCGTGCATGGATGTGTGGAGGTTGTCGGTCACGGAGCCGTAGTCTTCCATACGCTTCTTTTCTTCGGGGCAGCACACAAATTCGTCCGCAAAGCCGCTGCCCGCCGCCGCCTTGTCGTAGGCTTCGGTGATGTTGGTGACGGTCACGGATTTGGAGCCGTATTCTTTGCGTATCCAGTTGGAATTGGGCAAGTTAATACCGATTGGCGTGGTGGGGTAGCAGTCGCCGCCCAAAGTGGCTGCTGTGATGGCTTTGGCGGAGATGCCTTTCACCTTTTCTTTCTTAAACTGCTGTGCCACAGGCGAATTGTTTTCAAACCATTGCGCGTTTTCGCTCAGGATTTTCACCGATTTGGTCAGGCGAATATCCTGAAAATTTACCATTGCTTCCCAGCTGGCTTTGATGCCCAAAGCATCGCCATACGACTCTGTGAAGCCGTTTACATAGTCCACCAGCGACTCGGTGTCTTGCACCCAGGCAATCGCATATTCGTCATACGTTTTCAATGAACCTGTGTTGTAAAACGCTATCAGTTTGGCAGTTGCCTGTTTCTGCGCCTCATTTTCGGCGTATTTCTGTGCCTCGTTCAGCCAATACACCACCTTTTCGATACCGGCAGAATAAAGTCCGCCCACCTTATATACCTCCTCAACTAATTTGCCGTTTTTTTTCACCAAACGGCTGTTCAATCCGTAGGCAACCGGCGACAAATCTTTCGGATTTTTCATCGCACCGTAGTATTTTTCCACCTCTTTTGCGGTTACTCCATCGCCGTAATAATTGTTTGCCGAAGCCACAATCACATCCACAGAGGGGTCTTGATTGACTTTTTTCGCCATCACGCCCGGATCAAACATCACCGGCAGAATTTCAGCCAAAAACGCATCCACAGACTGCCCTTGACGGGTAGGAAGCTGCTCAGGAGCCAACTCGCGCACGGCATTAGTAAAAAACGCCTGTGAAAATTCGGGCAAGAATTTTTCTTCGCCATAGTGGTGATGAATCCCGTTTGAAAACCACACGCGCTTGGTGTAAACCTCAAACGCCTTGTAGTCATCGGTCGCCGTGTCACCCTTGTAATTGGCATAAATCGCCTCCAAAGTGCGGCGAATAGCCAAATTGTAGCGGTTGTTCTGGTCAAACAAGATGTCGCGCCCCCATAAAGCCGCCTCTTGCAGGCAGTAGATGTAAGCCTTCTGCTGAGCCGAAAGGCTGTCCCAATCCGTTACTTGATAGCGTAGAATGCCTAAATCGGCGAATTTCTCCACATTGTAATCAAACTCTGTTTGTTTCTCCTTGTCGCAGCATCCTGCGCACAACGTTGCTGTTGTCATCATTAGTAAAAATATCTTTTTCATTTTGTGAATAAAATTTATTATTTGGGTGCAAATATACGATTTTTAATTTAAAAAGAACACATCGAAACGCACCAACAATGCGATAGTTCGCTTAAACTCATATTTTATATGAGTTTAAGCGAACTATTGCGCTTGAGTTTACACCTTGTGGGTGCTTATTCCTTGATTATTCTCTTCGTAATGCTTTGACCTTCAATGGCTACTCTCACCAAATAGACACCTTTCGGCAAACGCGATACATTGACGATGTTTGTGTTTGTCGAAAGCACAATGCGACCTGCAATATCCACGATTTCAACCTTTTCTATCGGCTGCTCCGTTCGGATGTTTATCTCCTCTTTTGCGGGGTTGGGATAGATTTGCAGAGATGCAATGCTTTGCGCTACAGTAGTTTGAGGAATTTCAGTGACAGTGCTGCCTGCCGGCGTTACCGTCACCAGTATCACTCCTGTTTTGCTTGCATCAACGGTAGAGGTGGCTGTTACGGTGAGCGTTGGTGCCGTTTCGGCAGCCGCTACGGTAAGCAAACCGCTGCTTGGGTTGATGCTCGTGCCTGTAATGCCGCCGCTAACGCTCCACGTTACGGTCTGCGCCGCTCCGCCCTGCACTATTACCATGACTTCAAACTGCCGCGTACTGCCTTTTGCCACGCTTGCAGTGGAAACAACCTTTAAGTCCAGCACAACTGCAACCAATGGGTCTGAGGTTGGAGTTACCGTTACGGTTGATTTCTTGGAGGGGTCGACTGTGGAAGTGGCTGTAACTATAAGGGTAGTTGCCGTTTCGCCTGCGTTTACGGTGAGCGTACCGTCTGTGGCAATACTGCTTACCGTGCTGCCTGCCAAGCTCCACGTTACAGTCTGCGCCGCTCCGCCGAGAACAGTTACATACGCCTCAAACTTATGCGTACCACCCTTTTGCACACTCATACCGTTGGAGGCAATAATTTTCACATCCTGCACAGTGGGCGTAGTAACTTCGCTGATTTTGAGCGTACTGCCTGCTTGAGCATACACCCGCACATAGTATGTGCCGGTTGCCTCTGCCGCGTAGAGTTTCGAAAGGTTGTTCCCGGAAAAGGAGGCACCTTCAAGTCGCGTGCCACCACAGTCATTATACAGGGTAAACTCGAGATAGCCGCCTTCTTTGCCCTCAAATTTGTAACCCTTGCCTGCCTGCAAATTTACTTTATACCAATAGTCAGTGTAGCTTTCGGTTGGCGTTATGATATCGTTCAATTCTTTTTGCTCTGCATGAGCGCAAAGGCGATTGTCGGTTACCACTTCTTCATCGGTTAGAGTTAGCGTAAAGGCATCACCTGCTTGATAAGTATTCGCACGTATGTAAAATTTGCCGGTATTTGGAGCAATATAATCACCACTACTAACAGACCCTAATTGCGCACCATCACAACCATCATAGAAAATAACACTGCCCCAACCGGACCATTGTACATTATATGTTCTGCCTGCTACAAAATCTATTGTGTACCAATAATATGTCTCGTCGGCAGGTAGCGTTACCGCTGTGTCTAACCCTATTGGCGTGGCATAGCTGCAGGCGCGGTTGTCGGTAAGTTCATATACCTTGAACTTGGTATTGGCAACGTTGGAAAGCACTTGCAGATAGTAAGTGCCTGACGTTGTAATATCAGGTGAAGAAACGGGGGTATTACTGCCACAAGCACCGCTATATAGGCGATAATCCGCATCGCCGCTTGTTATTTCTATATCATACGTCTTGCCTGCTGTGAGGTCCAATTTGTACCAATAAGATGCGCCTGCGAGCAAGGCATCGGATTCCGTGTCGAATGCAAGCGTTTTGGCATTGGCGCAAATGCTGTTGTCGGTGTCAGGGATGTTAGTTTCGCTCACCTTGAACTTGCTCGCTGCGCCATAGGCAGTCACTATGATGTAGTATGTTCCGGTGGCAGTGGCTCTGTACAATTGAGTACCGTTGCCGCCTGCAAGCGTATTGCCGCCGCAGGAGTTGGTCAGAGCTATCTCACCGTTGCCTCCCGTCCATTCCATCTTATAGTCCTTGTTCGCATCCAAGGTCGTTTTGTAGTAGTATTTCCTACTTGCAACAGGAGGTGTGATCACCGTTGCCAAATCTATTGCCGTTGCAAGAGCGCATACTTGGTTGTCGGTAATCTCGCTGACTTTGACTTTGAAATCAGCACTGTAGCCGTACAAAAGAAGGTAGATTGCGCCGGTTTCGGTGGCAGTGTAGGGGGTGCCGCCTATAGGTGCAATAGGGCTGTTGCTACCGCAAGCGGCATAAATATAACCCTGTCCATCGCCGTCTATTCGGTCAAACCGGTAAGGCTTGCCTGCCAGCAAATTTACTTTGTACCAATATTCTGTCCCTGCTGTGGGCAGGACTGGGCTTACTGCATCCAGAGCCAGCACTTCGGCATTGGCGCAAACGCGGTTGTCGGTGACTTCGGTAATTTTGAACTTATCGTCCTCGATGTAGGAGAACACTTGGATGCGGAAAGTGTCAGTGGTAGTTATTTCGTAGATATTGCTGCTGCTACTAATAGGGTTTCCGCCGCAGGTGCGATATACTTCAAAATTGTTGTTGTTATTATTGTCATTCCACTCAAAAGTATAAGCCTTTCCGGCCGTCAGCTCCACTTTATACCAAAGCTCCTCGTACCGCGGCACTTCGGGGCTTTCTGCACCCACCACGGCTACGGCGTAAGCGCAGGCGCGGTTGTCGGTAATCTCGGCAATTTTGAACTTTGTATCCACGCTGTAAGCAGACGCCTCAATAGAGTATGTGCCTGAGGCTGTGGGCGTGTATGGATAGTAGAAGTTCAGCGCATTGCCGCCGCAAGATTCGTATAATGTTGCCCCACCGCTGCCTTCCTGCAACAGTTCATACGTTTTGCCTGCCGTCAACTCAACTTTATACCAATAATGAGTGCCATTTGCGGCAGTAGGTGTTATATCTGCGCCTACCGTTACGGCTGTGGCATTGGCACAGATGCGGTTGTCGGTGGGAGCAAGTGTAATTTCTTTTACGGTAAATTTGCCATCGCCGCCCCAACTTGTCGCCATGAGATGATGCGCACCTGCGGCAGATGACGGATAGAGGAGGTTATTGCCGTATGTAATGCGGTTGCTGCCGCAGCTACGGTAGAGCTCAAAACCACCATTGCTGCCCTCTTCCCATTTAATTTCATACACCTTGCCTGCCGCCAGGGTGACCTTGTACCAATAATAAGAATCTGTTGTCGGTAGTGTCGTTATCGTATTGCCCACCGTTATGGTTTCTGCCTTGGAGCAGATGCGGTTGTTGGTGATTTCGGTAACCTTAAACTTGCTGTTCGTCATATAGGAGTATGTACGGATGTAGTATGTGTTTGCGGTAGTTATTTCGTAGATACCATCGCTGCCAACAGGACTTCCTCCGCAGGTTCTAAATAAATAGTCGTCACCGTCACCGGTTATCCACTCTATACCATAAACTTTGCCTCCATCAAGGGAAACCTCGTACCAATAATAATCATCGCTTGTCGGTAGCGTTACCTCTGTGTCCAACGGTATGGCATCTGCTTGGGTACAAATGCGATTGTTGGTGATTTCGGTAACCTTAAACTTGCCGTTCGCCATATAGGAGTATGCACTGATGTAGTATGTGCGTGCGTCAGTTATTTCGTAGACACTGCCGTCGCCGTAAAGCGGATATCCACCGCAGTCGCTAAACAATTCAACGTAGCCACTGTTTAGCCCCTCTATAGCATAAAACTTGCCTGCCTCGAGGGAAACCTTGTACCAGTACTCAGTGTAGCGTGTCGGTACCGTTACCTCACTGTCCAACACTATGTCGATAGCTTCATCACAGGTGAGGTTGTCGGTAACAACTTCGGCAATGGTGAAAGCATAACCGTCATTGCCCACAGCATTTATGTAGTATGTTTGGGTAGAAGGTGCCGTAAGAACATCATCCCAAATAGCCCCTACGTCACCACAAGCCGTGTATAATCCGACATCACCCCACCCGTTTGTCCAACTTACCACATAACTTTTGCCTGCCTCCGCGGGCACTGCGTACCAGTGGTCGCCGCTCGCGGTCTCGGTCAGGATTACGCCACTGCCCACCGTTATCGATACAGCAGATGAACACTCATTTTGCGCCTGTGCGCACGGTGCAGCCATAGAGATTAGGGCGGCTGCTGCCCATAGATAAATTTTCTTCATCGTTTATAAATATTAAAAATTAAATTATTCATTATATTAAACACAACAAAGCCACAGCACGGCAATAACGCCCTGATATGGCTGACAATACAGCAAAACGCTATAATTCGCTCGAAAGCTCGATTGTAACTTACTGATAATAAGGGAGTTGGGGGGGGGGGGGGGGAAAAAAAACACCCCCACCCTCCTTTTAGCTGAGGGGTAAAAAAAACGTCCCAATTTTTTTTTTAATCTCAAAAAAACCCAAAAATTTTTTCGGCGGAAAAGGAAAAAAAATTTTTTTATTTATGGGTTTTTTTTTTAAGTTTTTTTAAAAAAATAATTGACATTTTTTTTTTTTTTTTTTTTTTTTTGTTTTTTTTTTTTTTTTTTTCAAGCAGAAGACGGCATAAGAGAGGAAGAAGGAAAAAGAGAAAGAAGAAAGGGAAAACAAGAAAGAAAAAAAAAAGAAAGACAGAAAAAGAGAAAAAAAAAAAGAAAAAGAGAAAAATGTAAAAAAAAGAAAAGAAGGGAGGAATAAGGGAAGGGAAGGGGGGGGGGGAAGGGGGGGGGGAGGGGGGAGAGAAAGGGGAGGGGAGAAGGAGAAAAGAGGCGTGGTAGGTGGAGCGGGGAAAGGGGCGGGGAAAGGTGAAGAGGCTGGTGTCGACATGTTCGTGGTTTATTTTTTTTAATGATACGGCGACCACC
>BNTU01000074.1 GCA_025996835.1 Bacteroidia bacterium | reverse complement strand
GGATGACCAATTCCATACGAAAAACCGATGTGGTATCGCATCCTGAATCGTAAAGCATGGTTTCGCTGACCGTAATGTGTTGCCCGTTGACCGTCAAGGAAATAAGCAATACATCGGCAGCCAAAATCGGCAAGGTATCATAAGCCAGAACAGGATAATAGTTATTATCACCTGCCTGATAAGCTGCTATCACCACAGAGCCTTCCGCAAGGGGATTAACAAGACCGGAGGGTAAAAGAATCTCTGCAAGCGAAAGGTCATCGGAAAAATAGCTTACCGGAAAGCCTGTAGAGGCGGTTGCATTCATATCGAAAGGCGGTGACCCCTCCTGTTTGGGCGGAAGAGTAGAAAAAGTAATCGTCTGATTGGCTTTATAAATGGTGAAACGCGCCGTGACAGAAGCCGATTGAAAGAGGATGTCGGGTGGCGAAGTGGCGGTAACAATGTAATCTCCGGCATTTGTGGGCGGTGTAGCGGTCGAGTCATAAGCAGTGCCGTCGAAAAGGGTGCCGCTGTAGATGTAGGTTGTTGAATCTCTTAGATACGCAGCCGCTGCCTCCTTAAAAATCACTTCGTTCATGGGTTGAGGCTCACCGTTGTAAGTGGTCCAATCATCGGAAAAATTTAGGGCGGGCGAACCGGCAACCGAGATAGTTAAATATGCCGTTGTGGATGCCGGATTGTAATTGTTGTTGCCATTGAAAAGGGCTGTAATGCGGTAAGTGCCTATTTGTGTGGGGACTATGTCGGTTGACGGATAATTTGTTTCGCCGATACCTTCGTATGAATAAACGATTGGCAGTCCTAAGGTACTTGTAATGGGCGACATCTCCACCGGACTGCCAAACGGTACGCCCATATTCTGCAAAATCAGGGCAATGGATGCTTTGTAAATAGTCATCGTAGCCATCGCCGAAGTCGCTACAATTGTATCATCGCCGGACGGCGCAGAAATAGACAAGGGAGTTGCGTTTACCGAAGTGATTGACCGTCCGGATGTCCGTTTGGTGATTTTCACCGTTACCTCGAGCAACAAGGAGCACACAAAGACCTATACGCTGATTCTTGAAAAGCGTTTTCCATTCGACGAGATAGTTACAACCCGTTGGAACAACACGATGACGGTGCGAAACAATCCGGAAACCAATGGTGGATACCGGTTTCAATCCTTTCTGTGGTATCGCAAGTCGGCGGGCAGCATGTATTTTCTGCCGTTAGCGACCGGACAGTCGTATTCGGCAGGCAACAACGGCGAACAACTTCAGTCCGGCGATTCCTACTTTTTGGAAATGGTTACCGATGCCGGACTTCGTTTTCACACTTGCGAAGGCATCCCGCAGTTGCGAAATATAAGCGTGGATGCCTATCCCAATCCTGTCGTGCGCAGTTCGTTGCTCAACGTGGCTGTGGAGGCGGAGGCTGACTTGTTGAATGATGCCACCATTGAAATATATAATATGCAGGGTTTGTTGTTGGAAACGGTGCCCGTGAACGGCAAAACCACCGTGTGCGCCTCCGCAGCACTGCCGGGCATCTATTTATATGTGTTCAGAGCGAAAACCGGTTTTTACAAAGAAGCGAAAGTATTTGTCAAATAAATCAGGATGAACGCAAATCACATACAATCCAATCCTATAAAAGTGCTGCTTGGAGTGTTTGCAGTGTGGCTTTGCTGCATTTCCACGTTTGCTCAACCACCCAAACATGAATTTTCGGTGTATGCGGGCATTGCGCCTGCACAACTGTTTTACTCACCGGTTGTTGGCGAGGACAAGACCGGCATCCGCGCATTGGGCGGCTTTGGATATACCCGCTTTTTGTCGATAACCACCGGCTTGAACACCGGCGTGGAAATGGGCTACTACAACTCCACGCTCGCATTCAATAACTTGTCTGCAACCTATCCAACGACCGACACGGATGGTGCGCCCTACGAATTTCGCATGAAAACAAATGACTACAAGGAAAAACAAAACTCATACTTTCTTCAAATTCCGCTGATGTTTCAATATCAAACGGCGCACGAAATTCTCCAGTTTTACGCTGCCGGAGGTGCAAAGTTGGCTATTCATCTCCAAACAAAATACCAAACAAACCCCTCTTTAATGCAAAACTCCGGTTATTATGCCGATGAAGGTTATGAATATACTTCGCAAACATTTCTGGATTTCGGCACATTTGCAGAAGACGGGAAAACAGGCACATTAGACGTTTCTACCGGCATCCTGGGTTCGGTGGAAACAGGCGTGAGATGGCCTCAAGCCTACGACTTTTCCCTATACGTCGGTGTGTATGCCGATTACGGCTTCAATTTGAACACCAACAGCATCCTGTTTTCAGGCTACCACCAACCCAATCTATCCACCATGTTTGAGAGCAAACTAATACCGCTGACAGTTGGAGTGAAAATAAAATTCGCAATGGGCAACAAAAGTTTGAGAAAAATGCGAGATCCATGCTCCTGTGATTGAATGATAGGGCGAAATCAACAGAATGTTCCGCAGGCTCCCTTGTTCTGCTTTAGCTGCTTGTATGCCGTCCATAAGTTATGCGGACTTAATATTGTGAATTGCATTCAAAAAAATTTTGGCAGGCAAATAAAAATATTTATCTTTGCAGCGTGAGAAACGAAAAAATCCTACGGAGTACGCAGGATTAAGAACATTCTTCGGCTTATAGCCTTGTTGTGAATTGTCTTTCGGGTGCAAAGGTACAACTATTTTTTATATTGACAAAATAAAATTAAAAAATATGGAAAAAATTTTAGGAATTGATTTGGGAACTAACTCTATGGGATTAACATTGAGGGCTGACAATGAGTTTTCGTGGTATGGCGTTTACACTTTTAAGAAAGGTGTCGGCGAGGGGAAATCAGGCGAATTTTCGTATGCTGCCGAACGCACCCAACACCGTTCTTCACGCAGATTATATAACGCTCGCAGGTACAGAAAATGGGAAACGTTGAAAGTGTTGATAGATAATGATTTTTGTCCGTTGAGCGAAGAAAATCTGAACAAATGGAAATACTACGAAAAAGGCTCGGGCAGGGTTTTCCCTGTTAATGACATTGCTTTTCAACAATGGATAAAATTGGATTTTAACAATGACGGAGTGCCTGATTTCACAAGTCCTTATCAGTTAAGAAAATTATTGATTATAGAAAAATTGGATTTGTCAATTTCCGAAAATCGCTATAAAGTTGGACGTGCATTGTATCATGTTGCACAACGCAGAGGTTTTAAAAGTAGCCGAAAAAGCGGTGCAAATGAAAAAACAGCCGTTTACAAAGGCAGCAACGAAACCAAAACTATCGGACGAAACGAGTATGAAAATTTGATTATTAAACATAAAACTTTGGGTGCGGCTTTTGCTTATTTGGAAGATGAAAGGATTCGTGTAAGAAACAGATACACATTGCGTTCCGATTATCAACAGGAAGTTCAGAGAATCATTACGTTTCAAAAAATTGAAAACAGGGAATTTGCTGAACAAATAGAGAAAGCCATTTTCTTTCAACGACCTTTGCGTTCCCAAAAAGGACTGGTTGGAAAATGTACATTGGAAACAAACAAGCCGCGTTGTCCGATAAGCCACCCAAAATTTGAAGAATATCGGGCGTGGTCATTTATCAACAATATAAAATACAGAATAGATAATCGTTCTGATTTTGAGCCGCTTCCTTTGGATTTGAAAGAAAAAATTTATCACGAAATTTTCTTTTTCAAAAGCAAAAGGGAGTTTCCTTTTTCTGAAATCAGAAAATTTATTCAGACAAATGGCGGTAGAAATTGGGAATTGAATTACAGCCCAAAAATGGATGGAATTTCCATCCCAAGTTGCTGTGTGTCTGCACGATTGAAATCGGTTTTTGGCAATGATTGGCATTTTTTTGAAAAAATCGTCGTCAAAACTAACAAAAAAGGCGAAAATGAGACAATAACTTACACGATAGAAGATATTTGGCATATCTTATTTTCATTTGAAGATGAAGAAAATTTCATTGAATTTTGTGCTAAAACGCTTGAATTAGATGATAACCAAATCAAAGAATTGACGACTTTATTCAATTCATTTCCTGTTGGTTATGCAAATTTGAGTCTTAAAGCGATTAAAAATATCCTGCCTTTTTTGCGCGAAGGATTAATTTATACCGAATCGGTTATCTTGGCGAAAATCCCAGAAATAATTAGCGAACAACTCTTCAAAGAGCACAAGAATATTATTTTGTTTGAAATAAAAAATGAAATAGCAAAAAATCGTTATGAAAAAATGATTATAACTGTTGTTAATAATTTGATTTTCAAGTATTATGCGTTAGATTACAATGAACGATTTGCATGGAAAGATTTTTCATATAAATTAAATGAATCGGATTTTAAGGATATTGAAAAAGCCATTATAGAACATTTTGGCGAAAAATCGTGGAATAAAAAATCTGACAATGAGCAACAAAAAATTTTATCAGATATTACCGAAAAATATCAAGCATTTTTTGCCGATGAAAAGCGCGAACACATAAAACCCCCGCATTTGGTTAATCAAATCAAAGAATTTTTGCTCGCCAAATTTGATGTTGCCGAGAAAAAATTGGACAAAATTTACCACCCTTCGCAAATTGATATTTACCCAAAAACAGAAGACCAACAACTTTTGAAAAGTCCGAAAACGGCGGCTTTCAAAAACCCGATGGCATACAAAACGCTTTACAAATTGCGCGATGTTATCAATTATTTGGTTGAAACAGATAGAATTGATAAAGAAACGCGCATTGTGGTAGAAATTGCCCGCGATTTGAACGATGCCAACAAGCGTTGGGCGATAGAAGCCTATCAGCGCAGACGTGAAACGGAAAATCTTGCGTTTAAGGCGGCTATTGCAGAATTGATAAAAGACACAAATTTTAAAGGTTTTGCTGACCCTGAAAGCAGCGAAGATATTGACAAATTTCGACTGTGGACGGAACAGACCGACAATTATGAGGAAACAGCAAAGGCAATTGCGGCAATAGATAAAAACAAAAACATCTCGGATAAAGATATTCAAAAATACCGCCTTTGGAAAGAGCAGAATTGCACTTGCATTTACACGGGTAAAATAATCAATCTCACCGATTTATTTGACCAAAACAAGGTTGATTTTGAACATACTATTCCACGAAGCAAATCGTTTGACAATTCATTGGCAAATTTGACGGTTTGCTATGCAGATTTCAATCGCAATATCAAAAAGAATAAAATGCCTACGGAATTGGATAATTACGATGAAATTAAAAACCGATTGGAAGCATGGGAAAAGAAAGTTGATGATTTGGAAAAACAAATTGATTTTTGGAAAACAAAATCAAAACACGCACAGGATAAAGACGAAAAAGATAACGCTATTCGTCAACGGCATTTGCGGCAAATGGAATACGATTATTGGAAAAATAAATTAGACCGTTTTACGCGAACAGAAGTTCCGCAGGGTTTTATAAATAGCCAATTAACAGATACGCAAATTATTACAAAATATGCTTTTCATTATTTGAAAACAGTTTTTGATAAAGTTGATGTACTAAAAGGAACAAATACCGCGCAATTTCGTAAAATTTACGGTATTCAACCGAAATTTGAAAAGAAAGATAGGAGCGAACATTCTCAACACGCCGTTGACGCTGCGGTTTTGACTTTAATACCTTCTGCAAAAAAGCGTGAAGAAATTTTGAAAAAAGCGTACGAATTTGAAGAAAAACCCGAAAACAAAAACAAGCAATATCACGAAAAACCTTTTTCTTCATTTAATCATTCCATGATTGAGGAAATTCAAAAGAATATTCTTATCAACAATCTTGCCGATAAAGACCAAACACTTACTCCAGGAAAAAAAATAGTCCGCAAAAGAGGGCGTGTGGTTTGGCTTGACAAAGAAAACCGTATTCCAAAAATGGCACAAGGCGATTCTATTCGCGGCGAACTGCATTTGCAAACATATTATGGGAAAATCAAGATTGCAGCAAAAGACGAGCAAGGAACATTACAACGCGATGAAGATGGTAATATTCTCTATAATCAAATAGATGGTAAAGACGAAATGTGGATGGTCTTACGAAAATCTATTGAAAGTGTAAATTTTAATACTGATGTAATTGTTGATGTACATTTGGCAGAACATCTCAAAGCACAATTATCAAAAGGCATTAAACAAACGGAATTGGAAGATTTTCAAGGGAACAAATTGCGACATTTGCGTTGCAGAGTAAAAGCGGCAAGAGGGTTTATGAATTCGGAGAATGCAACAATAGTCAAAGAACACGTTTATAAATCAGAGAAAGATTATAAGAATTTCATTTATGCTGCTTCAGGGGAGAACTTTTTATTTGCTTTATATGAAAACGAACAAGGTAAATCCATAGTGCCTTTTAATGTTTTTGAAGCCGCAAAATATTCAAAATATCTTGATAATATCAACTATGTAGATTTGTATAAGTCAAAAGAGCCTATTTATATAGGTAGAGGTGCAAATAAAAAAGTTGCTACATTAAAACATATCTTTCAAGTAGGGCAAAAAGTATTATTTTTCAATGAACAAAAAGAAGAATTGTTTGATTTAGAACAAGAAGACATTTCTAAAAGGTTGTATTATGTAAAAACTCTATTTGATGCTAATACCCAACGAATTATATTTCAGCATCATTTAGAGGCGAGAAGTAACGAGCAATTATTAATAGATTTTCCAAAAGAACAGTTTGGAACAAAAGGTAAAGATGGCTTCTCAAAATTTACTGCAGATTTCATTGCGCCCAGATTATTATTAACTCCAAGCAATTTTAATTTTATTATTGAAGGCAAAGATTTTGAAATGAAATTAGATGGAACAATAGAATTTAAGGAGGCTGATGTATGAAAAAAAACATAATCCCCACTATCCGTTCTTCCACCGCAAAATGCCTACATTATGATAAAGAAGACCCTCTATGTTGCTCCCCAGCCTATCTCAGCATGAAGAACAAGCAATTGGTCATCAAATTGCCTGAGGTTGAGAAGAATGGTTCGTTGCCTGAATCATTAAAAAAGCAAGCAAAACTCTGTGATAATATTTTGATTATTTTCGCATTCTAAAAAAAAAATTATTATGTACGAACAGCAAAACATAGAATACAAGTCTATTTGGAAGGACGAATATCTGAAGTGGATATGCGGCTTTGCTAATGCGCAAGGCGGTAAAATTTTTATTGGTAAAGACGATGACGGCAAGGTGGTAGGCGTGCAGAACGCAAAAAAACTGTTGGAAGAGTTGCCCAACAAAATCACCACCATTCTGGGCATTGTAGCCGATGTCAATTTGCACGAACCCGCTGAAGGCAATTATATTGAAATCGTTGTTGAAGCACAGCTCAACCCTGTGAATTACAAAGGCGAATACCACTACCGCAGTGGCAGCACCAAACAAGAACTGAAAGGTGCGGCATTGGATAAATTTCTGTTGGGGAAACTAGGCAAACATTGGGATAGTGTACCAATTCCAAATGTTACGGTTGCCGATTTGAAACCTGACACGTTTGACTTTTTTCGCAAAAGAGGCGTTAAAAGCACACGACTTGAGGATGAGGTATTGACAGACAGCAACGAACTTTTGCTTGAAAATCTGCAATTGACCGAGAATAATTATCTGAAACGCGCGGCTATTTTGCTATTCCACCCCAAACCGGAAAAGTTTGTGACCGGTGCATTTATTAAAATCGGCTATTTTGAATCGGACAGTGATTTGCGCTTTCAAGACGAAGTACATGGCAATTTGTTTGAACAAGTTGAAAAGACAATGGAACTGCTTTTTACAAAGTACATTAAAGCCATGATTAGTTACGAGGATATTTACCGCGTGGAAACCTACGAATACCCGAAAGAGGCAGTGCGTGAGGCTATTCATAATGCCGTAGCCCACAAGGACTACACCGGCGCAACACCCATTCAAATCAGTGTTTACAACGACAAAATTATGATTTGGAACTTTGGGCAACTTCCTGAAAATTGGACGATTGACACATTGCTGGACAAACATTCTTCTGTTCCTCACAATCCCGATATTTCCAACGCATTTTTTCGTATTGGTTATATTGAGGCGTGGGGACGCGGTATCCGGAAAATGAACGAACAGTGCGTAAAAGCAAGTTTGCCGCCACCGCTGTATTATTACGCAAGTTCCGGCTTTTGGGTAGTATTTCGCAAAGATTTATTTAACGAAGCAGATTTGCGCGATAACGGACTGAATGAAAGACAAATAAAAGCCGTGCTCTATGTTAAAGAGAATGGAAAAATCACGAATTTGCAATATTTGGAAATAAATGGCGACATAACGGATAGAACGGCATTACGCGACTTAGACGATTTGATGGAAAAAGGTCTTTTTCAGCGTGTTGGCGATAAGAAAGCAGCCTATTACGAATTAGTAAATGTCGGATAAATGTCGGATATGTCGGATAAATGTCGGATAATATGATAAAGAAGACCCTCTATTTTGAAAACTCCGCCTATCTCAGCATGAAGAACAAGCAATTGGTCATCAAATTGCCTGAGGTTGAGAAGAATGATTCTTTGCCTGAATCGTTCAAGGAGCGCAGTGTGCACACCATTCCGATTGAGGATATTGGCGTTGTGATTTTGGATACTAAGCAGCTGACTATTACGCATGGATTGCTTGAGGAATTGTTGGCAAATAACTGTGCTGTAATAACTTGTGGAAGTAATCGAATGCCGGTTGGGTTGCAATTGCCGCTGGATGGAAATACCTTGCAAAGCGAGCGTTTTCAGGCACAAATTGAGGCTTCCGTTCCGTTGAAAAAGCAGTTGTGGCAACAGACCATTCAGGCGAAAATCACTAATCAGGCAAGCGTTTTGGAATTTAGAAATTTAGAAATGAAGAAATTTAGGAATGATGCCGGATATATTGAAATTGGGAATATGCGTGCTTGGGTTGGGCAGGTGAAAAGTGGCGACAGCGACAATCTGGAAGCGCGGGCGGCGGCTTATTATTGGAAAAATCTGTTTCCTGATATTGCCGATTTCACGCGGGGGCGCGAAGGTGTTCCGCCCAATAATTTGTTGAATTATGGTTATGCGATATTGAGGGCGGTCGTTGCGCGTGCTTTGGTGGCGAGCGGGTTGTTGCCAACGCTTGGAATACACCACCACAACCGCTATAATGCCTATTGCTTGGCGGACGATATTATGGAGCCTTACCGCCCGTTTGTTGATAAATTGGTGGTCGAGATTTTTAATTTAGAAATTAAGCAATTTAGGAATGTAGAAACTGATGCGCTTGAATTGACGAAAGATATAAAGGCAAAGTTGCTTTCTATTCCTGTGCTGGATGTGGTCATCAATGAGCAGCGCAGCCCGTTGATGGTTGCAGCGGCTCAAACAACCGCCTCATTAGCAAAGTGTTATCTTGGTGAGGCGCGTAAAATTGCTTACCCGCAATTTACATAGCGCAAGAATATGGAACGTTTTAGCGAATATCGAATTATGTGGGTCATGGTGTTTTTTGATTTGCCTACGGAAACGAAAAAGGAGAAAAAAGCGTACTCCGATTTCCGTAAAAAGTTGGTAAATGACGGCTTTACCATGTTTCAATTTTCCATATATTTGCGCCATTGTGCCAGTCACGAAAATGCAGATGTGCACATTAAGCGGGTCAAAAACATTTTGCCCGAACAGGGTCATATCGGCATTCTGTGTGTTACAGACAAACAATTTGGCAGTATGGAACTGTTTTACGGCAAAAAAGAAAAGGAAGTTTCCACGCCATATCAGCAATTAGAATTATTTTAAACTATAAAAATTAAAAAAAATGAAAGAACTTTTTAGTCAAGATGAGCAAAATCTCATCATCTACAACACCGATGATGGCAAAACCTCCGTGGCATTATTAGCCAAAGATGGGCAGATTGGATTGAGTCAGCAGCAGATTGCAGAACTTTTTGACACCTCTGTGCCAAATATCAGTATGCACATATCTAATATATTGCTTGACAATGAATTAGATAAAAATTCAGTTGTTAAGGATTACTTAACAACTGCCCCGGACGGCAAGAATTACATGGTTACATTCTATAGTTTGGAAATGATTTTGGCGATTGCTTTTAGGGTAAGAAGCCATCGGGGTACACAGTTTCGCCGGTGGGCAAATCGCAATTTGAAGGAGTATTTGGTCAAAGGTTTTGTGATGAATGATGAACGCCTGAAAAATCCAAACGGACGATTCGATTATTTCGATGAATTACTTGCCCGCATTCGTGACATTCGCGCATCCGAAAAGCGATTTTATCAGAAAGTGCGGGATTTATTTGCTCTTTCAAGTGACTATGACACAACGGATAAGGCAACGCAAATGTTTTTCGCCGAAACACAAAACAAGTTATTGTATGCAATTACGGGCAAAACCGCAGCCGAACTTATTGTGTCACGAGCAGATGCTTCGCAACCGAATATGGCATTGACAAATTGGAAAGGCAAAGTCGTTCGCAAACAAGACATTTACATTGCAAAGAATTATCTAACTGAAAATGAGTTAGATAGCCTAAACCGTTTTGTGACGGTATTCCTTGAAACAGCCGAATTGCGAGCCAAAGACCGCAAAGACATCACAATGAAATTTTGGCGCGAAAACGTGGATAAAATCCTGCAACTCAACGACAAAGTAGTGTTGATGAGCAACGGCAAGGTAAGCAATCAGCAAATGGAAGAATATGTTGATGTCGTATATAACGATTTTCATCTTCAGCGCAAACTTTTTGAGGCGCAACAAACTGATTTGCAGGATATAGAAGAATTGAAAGAATTGGAAGAAAAACTTAAATAAAAATGCGTATTTTATGGAGCAACTTAAAGTTGAGCGTTCATCACACACCTCCAAAGAGGAAGTCTATCAATGTTTATTGCCACAAATCAAGGCATTAGTGCAATCTGAGCCGGATTTGATTGCCAATTTAGCCAATATTACTGCGGTTTTGAAGGCGGCTTTTGATTTTCTTTGGGTCGGCTTTTATTTGGTAAAAGAAGAACAATTGGTTTTGGGTCCATTTCAAGGTCCGATTGCGTGCACTCGAATTGCTTATGGAAAAGGTGTTTGCGGAACGGCTTGGAAAGAACGGCGCACCATCATTGTGCCGGATGTAGAACAATTCCCCGGTCATATCGCGTGCAGTAGCGAGTCGAAATCGGAAATCGTAGTGCCATTACTCGCAAATGGCAGCGTCATCGGCGTTTTGGACATTGACAGCCATCAATTAGGCACGTTTGATGCAATTGATGCCAAATATTTGGAGAAAATATGCCACGGTCTTCCATAAAAGGCAAGTACAATTGAATTTCAAACAAAAAATCCTGCCAAACAGACAGGATTTTTAATGTAAACAATCTCTTTTTTCCTTCCTAAAACCAATCATAAATAACTAAATTTCAACGATTTATCGCAAATAAGTTGTTTACGGTCGCAAAGGTACAAATTTTGAAAGCAATTCACAACACCGAGATTAGCAGAGGGAGCTTGGTTGGCGTTGTTTACGGTCGCAAAGGTACAAATTTTGAAAGCAATTCACAACTGCTGCTATGTATTCTTGTGCCGTCATAAGGTTGTTTACGGTCGCAAAGGTACAAATTTTGAAAGCAATTCACAACGAAAAACATTCACTTGGCTCGTCGCAATCCGTTGTTTACGGTCGCAAAGGTACAAATTTTGAAAGCAATTCACAACACCGTCCACTGGTTTACTTTCCCCCTATCAGTTGTTTACGGTCGCAAAGGTACAAATTTTGAAAGCAATTCACAACTTTATCGGTGGTGGATAAATTCACTTCAATGTTGTTTACGGTCGCAAAGGTACAAATTTTGAAAGCAATTCACAACCATGTCTGGATAGAACGGGCGCAATACGGTGTTGTTTACGGTCGCAAAGGTACAAATTTTGAAAGCAATTCACAACGATAAGAACAACAAATAATATTAAAAGCGGTTGTTTACGGTCGCAAAGGTACAAATTTTGAAAGCAATTCACAACTTCATTCCACGTTTGGATGCCTTTGAGTGGTTGTTTACGGTCGCAAAGGTACAAATTTTGAAAGCAATTCACAACTGTCATCTCAGAGAGTTCTATCATCCGTTGGTTGTTTACGGTCGCAAAGGTACAAATTTTGAAAGCAATTCACAACGCGTCCGGTACCGTTCGCCAAAATTGAATGGTTGTTTACGGTCGCAAAGGTACAAATTTTGAAAGCAATTCACAACAATACTCTTGAATATTTGCGTGCGAAGTAGTTGTTTACGGTCGCAAAGGTACAAATTTTGAAAGCAATTCACAACCCCGTTTGCTTTAATGTCTCGCAATCCCGGGTTGTTTACGGTCGCAAAGGTACAAATTTTGAAAGCAATTCACAACTATATATCTGAACCCATAAATGATTGTTTGGTTGTTTACGGTCGCAAAGGTACAAATTTTGAAAGCAATTCACAACTGGGCATCATGGAAATGGCCTGACAGAACCGTTGTTTACGGTCGCAAAGGTACAAATTTTGAAAGCAATTCACAACTCATCCGATGCTCGGCTCCAACGTCCAGAAGTTGTTTACGGTCGCAAAGGTACAAATTTTGAAAGCAATTCACAACATATACCGACTACACTTCTTTTTTAGTTCGTTGTTTACGGTCGCAAAGGTACAAATTTTGAAAGCAATTCACAACAAGGTCATGAGAATAACAAGACATTTCTTGTTGTTTACGGTCGCAAAGGTACAAATTTTGAAAGCAATTCACAACTGACATCAAAATATTGCGTGGAAATTTGGTGTTGTTTACGGTCGCAAAGGTACAAATTTTGAAAGCAATTCACAACTCACATCCAGCATATTCCTTTGCCAATGCGTTGTTTACGGTCGCAAAGGTACAAATTTTGAAAGCAATTCACAACGTATTCGTAATTGTTTGCTTTCAAATATTCGTTGTTTACGGTCGCAAAGGTACAAATTTTGAAAGCAATTCACAACGTTTATATTTGAAGGCTGCATTGACAGCAGTTGTTTACGGTCGCAAAGGTACAAATTTTGAAAGCAATTCACAACCAAAAACATCAATTCACGCGCTTGGTCGGGGTTGTTTACGGTCGCAAAGGTACAAATTTTGAAAGCAATTCACAACTGCCTGACTTAATGAGGCTGCCGTTACTCCGTTGTTTACGGTCGCAAAGGTACAAATTTTGAAAGCAATTCACAACGCTTTCTGCAAAAATATCTAACAGGTACAGGTTGTTTACGGTCGCAAAGGTACAAATTTTGAAAGCAATTCACAACGCTCCGAATGGTCATATTATTGGAATACCCGTTGTTTACGGTCGCAAAGGTACAAATTTTGAAAGCAATTCACAACAAACGCTTCACGAAGTTCTTCGATAGACATGTTGTTTACGGTCGCAAAGGTACAAATTTTGAAAGCAATTCACAACCGCACGCCAAAATTCAACATCTCGGAGCCGGTTGTTTACGGTCGCAAAGGTACAAATTTTGAAAGCAATTCACAACTGAACTGCTGCCGGAACCCAAAAATAAAGGTTGTTTACGGTCGCAAAGGTACAAATTTTGAAAGCAATTCACAACGGTTCCTGCTTGCCGACATATCGGAGCGGGTTGTTTACGGTCGCAAAGGTACAAATTTTGAAAGCAATTCACAACGGCCAATATTGTTTTAAATGTAAACAGTGAGTTGTTTACGGTCGCAAAGGTACAAATTTTGAAAGCAATTCACAACAAGCAATCGACACAGGAACTCGACAAATTAGTTGTTTACGGTCGCAAAGGTACAAATTTTGAAAGCAATTCACAACAATGACCGTCGAATCGACCGCGAAGACGCGGTTGTTTACGGTCGCAAAGGTACAAATTTTGAAAGCAATTCACAACTGCTGCTGTTGCTGCTGCTGCTAAAGCCCAGTTGTTTACGGTCGCAAAGGTACAAATTTTGAAAGCAATTCACAACAGATGGACTATTTCGGTCTATCCCACGTTAGTTGTTTACGGTCGCAAAGGTACAAATTTTGAAAGCAATTCACAACAGGGGGTTGCGTGCCATCCTGCAATTTATAGTTGTTTACGGTCGCAAAGGTACAAATTTTGAAAGCAATTCACAACAACGGTATTCGGCATAACGGGATTGATAACGTTGTTTACGGTCGCAAAGGTACAAATTTT
>BNTU01000073.1 GCA_025996835.1 Bacteroidia bacterium | reverse complement strand
TGCTTATCGGGGCGAATCCCCCTAAAAGGCTTAATTGTTGCCATATAATAATTTTTTTTATGTTAAAAAACAGCGCAAAGGTACAGAAAAATTGGCAATCATTAAAATCTGTAAGTCAGCCCCCCCCCTCACAACTGAATATGTATCTGAATTATTTTAAGCATGAGGAGGTTACACCCGGCGACAATCCGCCTGTGGGCATTCTGCTTTGTTCGGAAAAAGGAAATACGCAGGTCAAATATGCGACTGCCGGGATGGACGAAAATATTTTTGTCCAAAAATATTTGGTGGAATTGCCCGATGAAAAAACATTGGCAGACTACATTACAAACGAGTTTTATATGATTGAAAATAAAATTATAAATTAAATTAAAAATAAAGTTATGGAGACAAACGGGAAAACGCAATATAGCGATGCGGAATTGCAGGAGTTTCGTGCTATTATCAATGAGAAGTTGGAGGCGGCTCGGCGGGACTACGACTTGCTGAAGGCTTCGGTTTCTAACACCGATGGCAATGATGTTGCCGACACTTCCCCTACGTTCAAGGTGCTGGAAGAGGGGGCGGCAACGCTTAACAAGGAAGAAGCCGGGCGGATGGCGCAGCGGCAAATGAAGTTTATTCAGAATTTGCAGGCGGCTTTGGTGCGCATCGAAACCAAAACCTACGGGATTTGTCGCGAAACAGGTACGCTGATTCCTAAGGAACGTCTGCGTGCCGTGCCGCATGCCACTTTGAGTATCGAAGCAAAACAAGGGAAAAAATAGCTATGTGGTATAAAAACAAGGGACTTTGGGCTGCTGCCGGTGTGGTGTTGATTTTGGTGCTTGACCAAGTGTTGAAAATTTGGATTAAGACGCATCTTGCTTTGTATGAGGATATTCGGATTTTTGATTGGTTTATCATCCGCTTTGTGGAAAACCCCGGAATTGCGATGGGCATCGATGTTATGAACAAAATTTTTATCACAATTTTCCGTATCATAGCGTCCGGAGCAGTGATTTATTACCTCACTCAGTTGGTCAAACGCAATTTTTCGACGGGCTACATCGTGTGCGTATCTTTGGTGCTGGCGGGTGCGATTGGCAATTGCATCGACTGCGTGGCTTACGGGGTGATTTTCGATGAGAGTACGCCCGCTCATGTTGCCTCGCTGTTTCCGCCCGATGGCGGTTACACTTCCTGGCTCAACGGGAAAGTGGTTGATATGTTCTATTTCCCGCTAATTGAAGGACATTGGCCATCATGGGTGCCGTGGTTTGGGGGAGATGGGTTTGTTTTTTTTCGCTACATTTTTAACATAGCTGATGCGAGTATTAGTGTTGGTATCGTTGCGATATTGATTTTTTACCGCGATGTTTTGTCGCAGAGTTTTGAAAAAGAAGAAAATGTTGAAAAAAATGAATTAATTATTCAAAAAATGGAGGATAATTAAAAAAAACGTATTATCTTTGCAGCACGAATTTTAAAACTATATAAAAATGGCTTATGTAATTACAGATGATTGTATCGCTTGCGGCACTTGTATCGATGAGTGTCCGGTAAGTGCAATCAGCGAAGGGGACATTTACAAAATTGACCCTTCAACGTGTTCAGAATGTGGAACCTGTGCGGATGTTTGTCCGTCAGGGGCAATCGTAAAAGGTTAATTTTCCACAGACAAGAAAGCTGTTATCTTGCACTTGTGTGTGATGACAGTTTTTTTTGTAACTTTGTACTTTCATTTACAACATAAAATTATGATACTTGCTACATTGAAGGAGTCAGAGCGTTATGAGCTACTGAATCCACGATTTAAAAAGGCGTTTGAGTGGCTTAAATCGGAAGATTTGATGCTCTTGGAAAACGAGAAATTGGTTTTGGAACCCGAAGCCTTGCTTGTGAATGTCAGCGACAGCCCGCTGAAAGCTAAGGGAGATGCCAAATTAGAATGTCATCACAACTATGTGGACATTCAGGTGCCAATCACGGGTCCGGAAAATTACGGCTGGAAAGACCGCAACCAATGCACCAGAGTCTTAAAACCGTTTGATGCATCGAGAGATATAATATTTTACGCCGATGCGCCCACCACCTATTTCGCAGTTCAGCCGGGTGAGTTTTGCATCTTTTTTCCCGAAGATGCGCACGCACCTTGCGTGGGGACAACGGGGGGAGTTCTCAAAAAAATAATTATTAAAGTAGCAATAGTATGAAAGCAGCAGATTTTGAAAAAACAGTGGATGGCAAGCCCGTGCGTTTATACACGCTGAGCAATGCCAACGGAGCGAAAGTGGAAGTGACTAATTGGGGCGGCAAAATCGTGTCTATCCATGTGCCCGATAAAAACGGCAAATTAGTGGATGTAGTGCTGGGAAAAAGCAGCATTGACGACTATATGGACAGCAATGAGCCGTATTTTGGTGCCATTTGCGGGCGCGTAGCCAACCGCATCGCCAACGGGAAATTCACTTTGGAAGGCAAAGATTACTCTTTGGCAGTCAATAACGGACCCAATGCGTTGCATGGTGGTATCAAGGGCTTCAATTCGGTCGTTTGGGATGCCAATCAACTTGCCGAAGAGTCACTTGAATTGACATACCTCGCCAAAGACGGCGAAGAAGGTTATCCGGGCAATCTGAAAGTGACGGTTATCTACCATTTGTCAAGAAAAACAAATGCCTTAGAGATTTATTATACCGCCACAACGGACCAAACAACTATTCTCAACCTCACCAATCACAGTTATTTCAATCTGTCGGGCGAAGGCGACCCTTATGTGGGCGACCATGTATTGCAAATCAATGCCGATACCTATTTGCCAACGAATGACACGGCTATCCCGTTGGGAAATCCCGAAAAAGTGGAGGGCACACCGTTCGATTTTCGGTCGCCACACACGATTGGCGAGCGTATTGATGATGACAATCAACAACTGACATGGGGCGTTGGCTACGACCACACCTACATTTTAAATCAAACCAAATTAAACGAAGCAGATGATGCTGTTTTTGTAGCAAAGGCATATTCGCCCAAGACAGGTATCACGATGGTGGTGTATTCCACTGAGCCGGGGGTACAACTTTACACCGGTAACTGGTTGAATGGCAGCTTTGTAGGTAAAAACGGACACACCTACCCTAAGCGGTCGGCGTTCTGCTTGGAAACACAGCACTATCCCGACAGCATCCACCAACCAACGTATCCTACAACCGTTTTAAAGGCGGGGGAAAAATTTGAGTCAAAAACGGCGTTTTTGTTCAAATGTGGATGACAAACAAGGAAAAATACGCGATTTTACTCCAAAATGAACCGACAATCTCGCTCTATGTGCAGGATTGGTGGCTTGATTGTGTGTGTGGCGCAAAATTGTGGGATGTGCTGCTTTATGAAACTGAGAAAGGCGAAATTGAGGCTGCAATGCCGATTTATACACCTTGTAAGGGCGTTATCACAATGCCGCCGTTCACGCAAAGCATGGGAATTTGGTTTAATCCGGCGTTTGAAAAAAGCACTCAGCAAGGCATCACGGACTATTTTATTCGCCAATTAACTTGTCTTTGCGGGCTTGACTCGCAATCCCCTGCAAGTTTTCTGGTAGGTTTTGACGCCTCTTTCACCGATTGTCAGCCGTTTTCTCAAGCGGGCTACACGCAAACGACACGCACCAATTACATCCTGCCACTGCCGGCTCAATTAAGCAATGTGCACGAAAACACCCGCCGCAGCATTCAAAAAGCACATAAAAAATTCAACATCACCGTTCAAAAGGAGGTGCCTGTTGATGCCTTTTTGCGACTGAACGCGATGGTCTATGAGCGACAAAACAGGAACGCAGTAGCCCCCAATGTGCTGAAAAAAGTTATCAAAACAGCCTTACAACGCGGTCAAGGTGCTATTTGGGGTGCTTACGATGCGGAAGGCAAATTATATTCAGCCGTTTTTCTCGTCTGGCAATCCAACCGTGCCTACTACATTGCAGCAGGGAGCGACCCTGCGCTGCGACATTCCGGCGCACCTGCAGCAGTGCTGTGGCAAGCCATTCTGGATGTTGCCGAATATGCCAAAAAATTCGATTTTTGCGGCTCAATGTTGCCCGGAGTTGCCCGTTTTTTTTATCAATTCGGCGCAATACCCACATCCTATCTTGTTATTAGCAAAGGCAATGTGAATTTGTGGCTACGCATCCGTGCAAAATTGAACAGAATAGTGCATAACTTATAGTTAAACCTGTTAGTTGCCGTATTTTTTGTTTCAAAATAATGTTTACCTTTGCAGCACAATAGAAAACCGTAAAAAAATTTACCCGATGGAACATTTCTCATTATTTAAAACCTTCCCCAATGGTGGGTACGTTGAAATCATAGATGGATATAGCCAAAAATCCGACCATGACGATTTACTTGCTATTGCGCTTTTCTTTGCCCAACAAGGCAAAATTGTGCAAATCACAACAAGTATTTACTGTGATGACCCCAAATACAGCCAAGTATTTGGAGCATTGATTGGAACTGTCTATGAGCGCAAATGTCCGGATTTGATAATTGATGGCGAATTTTATGAATATGAAAGTTATGTACCACCATTCAAAAAAGGGAAAATATCACACATGCTCTCACAAGGGTTAAAACAATCGCCTCGAATTATAATCAACAATAATGGTGGTGCCAAAGATTATTTCATTCAAAAATTTATTAGAAATAGGATCTACGAGGAAAATTTTGTTTACAACATTGTCGAAGTATGGGTATTTGAAGCGGGTTCGGTCAGAATTTTATACAAACAGCAATAGGAAACCGAAGTTTCCTATTACGTTTACACAAGTAACGGTACCAATCCGTCCCGCGGGCGCCGTGGGCATACCTTAGCTAATATCTTCTCTGTTTCCAGTCCGAATCATAATTGGCTATGATTTTATCTTTCAGATATCTGCCGCAAAGGTACAACATTATTTTTGATTTACCAAATATTTTTTTGCTGCGGTTTTAAAAATTACTTTCTTAACTCATAACTTTTTCCTATCTTTGCACTCTAAATAAAAAAAAATATTGCAATTATGAATTTGTTAGAACAACTTTTGGCACAAAAACTGCTGCACATCAGAGCTATCAAACTGCAGCCTGCTAACCCATTTACATGGGCATCCGGTTGGAAATCACCTATTTACTGCGACAATCGGAAGACGCTTTCGTATCCGGCGTTGCGCAATTTCATCAAATTGGAATTGTGTCGCGTCATCATCGAAAAATATCCCGATGTGGAAGCCATCGCCGGAGTAGCCACCGGAGCTATCGCTCAGGGTGCTATGGTGGCAGAAGAATTGCACTTGCCGTTCGTGTATGTGCGCTCAACCCCCAAAGACCACGGGCTGGAAAACCTCATTGAAGGCGACCTCAAACCGGGAGCTAAAGTGGTGGTTATCGAGGACTTAATCTCCACCGGCGGCAGCAGTTTGAAAGCCGTAGAAGCCATTCGCAGTGCCGGTTGCCACGTGCTCGGCATGGCAGCGATTTTCACGTATGGTTTTCCGATTGCACAAGAGCAGTTTAAGGAGGCCAAGGTGGAATTGACGGCACTCTGCAATTACGACTGCGTGCTCGACGAAGCCCTGAAAACCAATTACATCGACGAAAGCGAAATAAAAACATTGCAGGCATGGCGCAAAGCCCCTGATAAATGGGATAAATAACAATTATCATTGCGGGCTTGACCCACAATCTCCTAAACACAAACAAAATGACAGAATTTACAAGCGAAATAAAAACAATCCCCCACAGTCAAGAGGCTGTGTATGAGACACTTTCCAATTTGGAAAACCTCGCATGGGTAAAGGACAAAATCCCGATGAGCCAACTTCCGGCAAAGGAATTGGAAAAAATCAAAGATTTCACTTTCGACCGTGATTCTTGCACAATTATGGTGGATACGGTTGGCAAAGTTACCATTGCCATCATCGAACGCGAACCGTCCAAAACAATCAAATTCGGCGTCGAAGGCATCCCGGTCAAGGGTAATTTGTGGATACAACTCGCGCCCGCAGGCACGCAAATGTCGAAAATCAAACTGACAGTGAAAGCCGATTTGCCGTTTTTTCTTAAAGGCATGGTATCCAAGCCGTTGCAAAATGGGCTGAGTCGGATGGTGGAGGTGCTGGCGATGTTGCCTTATGGAGATATTATTTCTTCACCGCACCAACTTTCCCCTTTTTAGCCACATCTTTCCGAATGCTGTTGGCTTTTTTGTTGAATGATTGTGCGGCTGCTGCGTATTTAGCTACTTTGGCGGCGGGCAACACTTCCAACATTTTGTTGGTGTATTCTTCGTCCAATTCGGCTTCTTTTTTCTTGCTCTCTGCGCGTTGTGCAACCATTTGTTTGCGTTCCTCATCCGTAAGTTCTTTGTCTTTGTCGCGTTGCACAAGCAAACTTTTGTGCAAGTCGAACTTTTTTTGTTGTAATTCTGCCTCAATTGGACTAAACTTCGCTTTTTCGTCCTCCGTCAAGTCCATTTTCTTAGCAATGTAATCAATGCGCTCAGCCTTGAGTTTTTGAAAAATTTCTCTGTTTTTCTCCATGCGTACACCCCGCTCGTGTCCGCCTTTCTGTTGTGCAACCGCAGGATTAACCCCGCCAACGATGCACATCATCACCACAAATAAAATCAATTTCCGTGTCATAACCATATAATTTTTAATTCGTAATTAGTAATTTTTAATTCGTAATTAGAGCAAACCCCGTGTAAGGCACCAACGCCTTTGGGATGCGAATGCCATCCGCCGTCTGATTGTTTTCCAGCAGGGCTGCCACGATGCGCGGGAGGGCTAATGCGCTGCCGTTGAGGGTGTGCACGAGCTGCGTTTTTTTGTTGGCATCACGGTAGCGGCATTTCAGACGGTTAGCTTGGTAACTTTCGAAATTGGACACCGAGCTGACTTCCAGCCAGCGTTGTTGCGCCGCCGAGAACACCTCAAAATCGAACGTCAAAGCCGATGTGAAGCTCATATCGCCGCCACACAGTCGGAGAATGCGCCACGGGAGTTCCAACTTATCCACCAGCGACTGCACATAATCTACCATCTCTTGCAGCGACTGATAGGAGTGTTCAGGGGTGTCGAGGCGCACAATTTCGACCTTGTCGAACTGATGCAGGCGGTTGAGCCCGCGCACGTCCTTGCCATACGACCCCGCTTCGCGGCGAAAACAAGCCGAATAAGCCGTATTTTTGATGGGCAAATCTTTTTCGTCCACAATCACATCGCGGTAGATATTAGTTACAGGCACTTCTGCCGTTGGTATCAGGTATAAATCGTCACTGCTGCAGTGATACATTTGTCCCTCTTTATCAGGCAATTGCCCTGTGCCGTAGCCCGAATCGGCATTCACCACGTAGGGCGGTTGCACCTCCAAATAGCCCGCTTCGCGGGCATTGTCCAGGAAAAAGTTGATGAGCGCGCGCTGCAAACGGGCTCCCTGACCCTTGTAAACAGGGAAACCGGCACCGGCGATTTTCACGCCGAGTTCAAAATCAATCAAGTCATATTTTTTTGCCAACTCCCAGTGGGGTAGGGCATCGGTGGGCAATTCGGGGATGGTGCCGCCCGTTTTTTCGGTTACGTTATCTTCGGCATGTTTGCCCTCTGGTACGCTGTCGTGTGGCAGGTTGGGAATTTGACAGAGCAGTTCGGTCAGTTTTTTTTCTGCCTCGCGCATATCGGTTTCCAATTGGGCGTTGGCTTCTTTTGCCTTGCTGACGGTTTGTCGCATTGCTTCTGCCGCCTCTTTTTTGCCCTCTTTCATCAGTTGCCCGATGGATTTCGACAGGTTATTGACTTCCGCCAAATTGCTATCTAACTGCTGTTGAGCCGTTTTGCGCTTTGCATCGGTCGCCAAAACCTCCGCGATGATTGCCTTTGCATCGAAATGCTTCTTTGCCAAGCGGTCAATCACTGATTGCGTATTTTCTGTAATAACTTTGAGTGTAAGCATAATCTTTAAATAAATCGCACAAAGGTACGATTTTTTTTATTCATTTTTATTAGCAACAAAAAAATAAAAAAAAGTAGTACCTTTGTGTTTCTAAAATGAAAAAAAACAGACAATATGAAACAATCTATTTCAACACACAATGCGCCGGCGGCAATTGGACCGTACTCACAGGCAATTAAAACAGGCAATCTGGTGTTTTGTTCGGGACAGTTGGGGCTTGACCCCGCAACCGGCACATTCGTGCCCGGCGGCGTGGTCGAACAAACCGAGCAGGCATTCAAAAACATCAAGGCAGTGCTGGCAGAGGCAGGTCTGACATTGGCAAATGTCGTGAAAACAACCGTATTTTTGGCAGACATCGCCGATTTCGCCGCCATGAACGAGGTCTATGGCAAGCATTTCAGCGAACCATTCCCCGCCCGCTCTGCGGTGGCAGTGAAAACTTTGCCTAAAAATGGGCTGGTGGAGATTGAGGTGATTGCCACCATTTGAGTTTAAGGAAGCCATTCGGGAAACCGAAGCGATGGCAGCAGTACGCCTCCCAATTGACACTCCACAAAGTGCATTTGGATGAGGCATTTGCAAATAAAGATTATATTGACTGAACTTTCCGCCGAATAATAGCTTTTCTCAGCCTCGGCTCTGTCGCTACTGTCCGTCCCCAATAAAAGAATCCATCGGTAAATTCGGATTCAAAATGATTGTCAGACAACGTTTTGTGAATTTCTTCCGCATCGTTGGGACAATGGTAGGTACAAATCGAATAATCAAGGTCACGGACTGCTTTCAACGTGTTTGCAGCCCCGCGCAGAGCGGCTTGCTCATAGCCCTCAATGTCCATTTTCAGGAAAAGGTTGCTCTTATCTTTCCCCTCTAAAAACCGGTCAATGGTGATGTTGGATTCATCATTGATGTCGCTCACATACTTCTCTACGATAGTAATTTTATCTTTCCAAGGCGCAAAAGTGGCATTCAGAGCCGTTATCCAATCTTTGTCGCACTCAAACAAATAAACATGCTTCACAAGTTCAATCACATCTAACGAAAAAATCCCCTCTGCCGACCCAATGTCAAGCAATGTTTTCCCTTTCAGACGACTATAATCATTGACATAGCGATGAGGCGCACGAATATCTTGCTCGATAAGCAGTGACAGATATAAAATAAAAACAGTATCTTTTGGCGTATCTCCTTTGAAATACAATTTTTTGCCGTTGTGCATAACATAATATAAATCCGATTGATTGTCATAAATACACTCAACGGGCAACTTTTTATACTCCAACATAAATTCGTATGGGTAGTGTGTCAAACCATGTTTTCCCATGAACGCATAGCATTGGTTTTGGGGCGTTTGGGGTAAAAAACGATGGAAAATATAGATTAATAAACTTTTCGTGTTTTCGAATGGGTGGCGTATAAAAGACTTAATTCGAGGATGTATCTTTTTTTTGAATGCCGCTAACTTGTCGGCAGCAATTTCTTGCCCCCCCCCCGCAAAGATAACGCTATTTAATAGCGAAGTTTTCACAAAGTTTTTAAATTTCTTTCTCATAAAAAATGAATTTAAATTATTACTAAATTTGTTGTCGCGAGGATTGCGGGTCAAGCGCGCAATGACACCTTGCGATAACGGCGGCAAAGGTAAGTATAATATTTTAAACTTCAAGCATTTTCGTTTAAATTGGCTAAAAAAATGCTACCTTTGCACACTTTTCAAAAATACAAATGAACGAATTTCTAAACGACTTAAACGAAGGACAGCGCGCCGCCGTGCTCTACAACGACGGTCCGTTGCTCGTGATTGCGGGTGCCGGCTCGGGCAAAACGCGCGTCATCACTTACAAATTGGCGCATCTTTTGCAGCAGGGCATTTCGCCGTATAATCTTCTGGCACTGACGTTTACTAACAAGGCGGCGCGGGAGATGAAGTCGCGCATCGGGCAGATTGTGGGTGAGGACACGGCGCGGCGGATTTGGATGGGGACGTTCCACTCGGTGTTTTCGAGCATCCTTCGCCGCCATGCGGAGGCGATTGGCTTTCGTTCGGATTTTTCCATTTACGATGCGCAGGATTCGGGCAATCTCATTCGCGCCATCATCAAGGAAATGGCGTTGGACGACAAGATTTATAAGGCAACAGCTATTCAGTCGCAGATTTCCAGAGCCAAAAACGCACTGATTACGCCCGAAAAATATGCCCGCAGCGCGGAGTTAATCGAGCACGACAATTACGTGAAACGCCCTGCCACCGCCGAGATTTATCAGACCTATTGGAACCGCTGCCGGACGGCTAATGCGCTGGATTTCGATGACCTGCTGCTTCACACCTACACCATGTTTAAAGAGAACCACGAAATTTTGGCGCGCTATCAAAATCAATTTCAGTTTATTTTGGTCGATGAGTATCAGGACACCAACCCTGTGCAGCACGAGATTATCCTGCAACTGGCTGCTGCTCACCACCGTATCTGCGTGGTGGGCGATGATGCACAGAGCATTTACTCGTTTCGCGGAGCCACGATTGGCAACATTCTGAATTTTCAAACGACCTATCCTGAATGCAAACTGTTCAAATTGGAGCAAAATTATCGCTCGACGCAAAACATTGTCAATGCCGCTAACTCGCTGATTAAGAAGAACCAAGAGCAGATTGCCAAGACGGTTTTTTCCGAAAAAGCGGTAGGCGAAAAAATCGCCGTCCTTAGTGCGTTTAACGACCATGAGGAGGGCTACAACATTGCCGGTCAGATTAAACAGATGCAGATGCGCCAGAATTATGCGTTCAAAGACTTCGCCATTTTGTACCGCACCAATGCCCAGAGCCGTATTTTTGAGGAGTCGCTACGCAAGCTGAACATCCCCTACAGGGTCTATGGCGGGCTGTCGTTTTACCAGCGTAAGGAGGTCAAGGACGTGATTGCCTACATGCGGCTGATTGCCAATCCGCAGGACGAGCAGGCTCTCCGGCGCATCATCAACTACCCCACGCGCGGCATTGGCGACACCACCGTGAATAAAATCATCGCTGCCGCCAACGCGCAGGGCATCAGTCCGTGGGAGGTCTTGTCCGACCCTGCGCACCACCAAGTGGACATCAACCAGGGCACCGCCAAAAAAATAGCCGATTTCAAGGCACTGATTGAGGGTTTTCGGAAGGACAACGAAACGAAGAACGCCTACGAACTAAGCACCGAACTCATCCGCAACACGGGCTTGATTGCCGATTTAAGTGAAGACAAATCGCCCGAAGGACTAAGTAAAGTGCAGAATATGAACGAGTTAAGCAACAGCCTCTACTCATTCGTCAGCCAACGCATGGAGGAGGGCAACGAAGCCGTGAAATTGCAGGATTTCTTAGCCGAAGTGTCGCTCTTGACCGACCAGGACAAAGAAACGGAAGCCGATATAAACCACGTTGTGATGACCACAGTGCATTCTGCCAAAGGTTTGGAGTTCAAAAACGTGTTCGTAGTGGGCTTGGAAGAAAACCTCTTCCCATCGGGACGCATCTACGACAACCCGCGAGAATTGGAAGAGGAACGCCGCCTGTTTTACGTAGCCGTAACTCGCGCCGAAGAAAACCTGACCCTGAGCTTCGCAAAAAACCGCTTCCTCAACGGCTCCCCCACCGACTGCCGCCCCAGCCGCTTCATCAAAGACATCGACCCCTGCTATTTGCAGTCATCAGTTACCAGTTACCAGTTACCAGTTACCAATTATCAGCGCAAAGACCGTCATTGCGGGCTTGACCCGCAACCCCCTGACAATAAGAGCCATATTGAAAGGGAAACCCATGTCAAACGCGGGATGACTCCCTTAGCCCCAACCACATCCACTACCTCGCACCAAAGCATCGGTAATCTAAAAATCGGGCTTGCAATCTACCACAAACGCTTCGGCACGGGCACTATCGTGGAATTGCTGAGCGATGATGATGGCAGTAATCCCAAGGCTGTTATAGAATTTGACGAGCATGGGCGCAAGCAGTTGTTTTTGAAATTTGCGATGCTTGAGGTGATAAGTCAGTAGGTGCGATTTTATTTTTCCTTATGTTATATGTTGTCCACTGCGCGGCTAAAAAATAGTACCTCAAAAAAGGATTTATCCGTTTTCATTCAAAAAAATGTTGTAACTTTGCACCGTAAACATTTTAATTTTAGAAAAATATGTACAGACAAGTGCTCACTCCCAGTAAGAAAAACAGCCATGTTTCTATTGCCATACCTCGTGAACAAAAAACGGTACCATTAAAACAAAAATTGTCGGAACGTTTTGCCGGATGCCTTTCAGACGAGAGGACGAACGAATTGCAAAAAGAACTGATACAAATGCGCAAAGAATGGGAATAAGGTATCTTTTGGACACTAATGTTGCACTTGATTTTATGGGCAATAGACTGTCGGTAGAGGCACAGACAATGCTTGTTCGCATTATTGTAAAAAAAACGAAAGTGCTACAAAAGAGCGCGCAAAAGGTAGAGTTGTCGAATGACTTTTATAATAACTATATGGAAAACAGGCTTAACGGCAGAAGGTTAAGCCTGTTTTTTGCGATAAAAAAACTTCATTCCAGCACATACATTTTTGAGGGAGCGGCGCGCTCCAATGTTACTAAATTGACGTTTTCTATGTTTATGGAGCGGAAATCCAGGGCTTCGCGCACGGTGCAGTAGGCGAGTTCGGCGCGGTTGTTTTCGCCGCTGAGGTGGCATAGCCAGATGTTGCGGAGGTGCGAGCTGAAGTTGGCGGCTAAAAAATTGGCGGTGTCGCTGTTGCACAAATGCCCCTTGCCGTTTGTGATGCGCTCTTTCAGCACATCGGGGTAGTTGCCGCTAAACAGCATTTCGGCATCGTAATTGGCTTCGATGACGAGGTGGTTTGCCATTTTCAGGTGTTTGCCAACCTCGTCGTCAATTAGCCCGACATCCGTTGCGAGCACCCACTTTTGCTGCTCATATTCAACAAGATAGCCCACACAATCGGAGGCGTCGTGCGGCACATTAAAGGCGGTGATGCTAAAATCTTTTATCTGAATGGGCGTGTTTTTTTCTATCGGTCGTCGGCTGGTAGCGTCCAATTTTTCGCGCACGAAAAAACTGCTGTTAATGCCATCCAAAACGGGCTGTGTGGCATAAACGGGGATATTATATTTGCTGCTCAATGCGCCAACAGCCTTGATATGGTCGGCATGGTCATGTGTTACAAACAAACCCATAATCTGCTCTAAACCAATATGATGGCTATTTAATCCGTCTTTAATTTGGCTGCAAGGAAGACCGGCATCGAAGAGAACGCCGTAGCTTTCTGTCCCCAAAAAATAGGAGTTGCCGCTACTCCCGCTTCCCAAACTCAAAAATTTTAACGCCATTTTTTCAATTTTCGCGCAAAGGTACGCAAAAAACAAAAATAATGTTGTACTTTTGCGCAAAAAAAGAATGAAAATAGCACTTATCGGGTACGGAAAAATGGGGCATGAGATTGAAGCCATTGCCTTGGAGCGCGGTCATAACATCGTGTCAATCATTGACATAGACAATCAAGCGGACTTTGATTCGCCCGCTTTTCTGTCGGCGGATGTGGCGATTGAATTTTCGCGTCCGGAAACGGCTTTTGCCAATTATCAAAAATGCTTTGAGCGCAATATAGCGGTGGTGGCAGGCACAACGGGCTGGCTGGAGAAGTTGGACAAGGTGAAAAAAGCCTGCACGGACAACGGCAAAACCTTCTTCTACGCCTCCAATTACAGCATCGGCGTAAATATCTTCTTTGCCGTGAACAAACATCTGGCACGCATCATGAACGATTTCCCGCAATACGACGTGCGGATGGAGGAAATTCACCACATCCACAAATTGGATTCGCCCAGCGGCACAGGAATTAGCATCGCAGAAGGCATCCTGCAACACATCGACCGCAAAAAAACATGGCGAGAGGGCACAGAAGGCACCCCGGACGAACTGCTGATTGAAACCAAACGCCTCGGCGAAGTCCCCGGCTTCCACGAAGTAGTCTATGAATCGGAAGCCGACAGCATCCGCTTCACGCACGATGCAAAAAATCGCAAGGGCTTCGCCCTCGGAGCCGTCCTCGCCGCCGAATTTGTGCAAGGCAAAAAAGGCTTTTTGACAATGAATGATTTATTGAAATTTTAAATAAAAAAAAATAAATTTAAAGTAAAAATAGTTAAATTTAAAATTAAGAAATCGAAAAGGCGTACCTTTGCAGCCAAAGTGAAGTAATGATTTTTTTTAATTAGAGTTATGATAAAGCGATTACTGTTAGGGATTGTGTTATTGGCGGTTAGTAGCGGTGTGGCTATTGCGCAGCCGCGGACGTGGGAGATAGGCTCACCCACAGCGAGTTCTGTGACGGCTACGCTTAGTGGCGACGGTACTACGGTCACCATTAGCGGTATCGGAGCGATGAAAAATTGGCTCTCTAGTACTGCGATTTTTTCGGGATGGCGCGGCTCTATTACTCGCGTGGTAGTAGAGTCCGGCGTGACCAGTATAGGCGACTGTGCGTTTACCGAATTGAGCGAACTGAAGTCCGTTTCTTTGCCATCCAGTGTGACCGCTATAGGCGAGAGTGCGTTTGCCCGGTGTACTGCACTGGAGTCCATTTTTCTGCCATCCGG
>BNTU01000072.1 GCA_025996835.1 Bacteroidia bacterium | reverse complement strand
TTTCGCCGACGGATGTTTTGGAAGTTACGTTTTTGGGCTATGACCTCTACACTGTGGAGGTGGGCGACAAGGCGAGTTTTGTGATTCCGCTCAAGCCCAAAGCGAATGAATTGGACGAAGTGACCATTGTCGCTTTCGGCAAGCAGAAGAAGAGCAGCGTGGTTGCCTCCATTGAGACGATTAAAGCCTCCGACCTGAAAGTGGCTTCTTCAAATCTTACCACTGCTTTTGCAGGTAAGATTCCGGGATTGATTTCCTATCAGACCAGCGGAGAGCCGGGTGCGGACAATGCCCAGTTCTTTGTGCGCGGTGTTACTACTTTCGGGTACGCTACAGCACCGTTGATACTGATTGACGGATTTGAGTCCAACGCCGATGACTTGGCACGCATGACGCCCGACGACATCGAAAGTTTCTCCATCCTCAAAGATGCTTCGGCGGCGGTGCTCTACGGCTCACGCGGTGCCAACGGTATCGTCATGGTGACCACCAAGAGCGGTCAGGAAGGCAAAGTGAAAATCAATGCCCGGGTGGATGTCAATGTGGCTACGCCTACGCAGATTCCCGAAATGCTTGGCGGTGTGGAGTACATGCAGTTGTACAATCAGGCACTTTTGTCAAGATTCGACAACAGGGAGGCCTATTACAGCGAGCAGAAAATTCAATCCACCATGCGGGGCGAGAATCCGATGATTTTCCCCAATGTGGACTGGTATGATAAGCTGTTCAACAAGCAGACCGTCAACACAAAGGCAAACCTGAATGTGTCAGGCGGCGGAAAAGTGGCGAACTACTTTGTATCGGCAGGCTACGAAAACGAAACAGGTCTGTTGAAAGTGGATAATCGCAACAATTTCAACAACAATATCAATATTGACCGCTTCAATCTCCGCAACAATGTGATATTCAAATTGTCATCCACGACTACCTTAGACGCCCGTCTGCTGGCGCGGTACGAAAAATATACGGGTCCTGCCACCTCAGCAAACGACATCTTCAATATGGTGATAGAGGGCAATCCTGTGGATTTCCCTGCTGTATATGAGCCGGATATTGTCTATCAAAATGCTGCGCATACGATGTTCGGAAGCCGTCCGCGTACCGGAGGATCAGGTCTCAAAAGCAATCCTTACGCCGAAATGGTGAAGGGATATGAATCGAGAGACGAAAGCACCGTTACCGCGCAGGCTACCCTGTTGCAGGATTTGGACTTCGTGACCAAAGGCTTAAAATTTCAGGCAAAAGTCTCCGCCAGTACTTGGTCAAGATATGGTATGAAAAGAACCTATATTCCGTTTTTTTATGACTTGCAGGACTATAACCTGATTACGGGTGACTACCGGCTGTTTCGTCTTAGCACCGGTTCGCCCGCGCTCACTCCGGGTACACCTGACAACAAAACTTCCGTCAAATATTATTTTGAAGCCCGTGCGAACTGGGACCGTACATTCGGCTTACATTCCGTTGGCGCCATGACGGTGTTGATGGTGCAGGAAAATCTGTTCAGTGTTGCCACCGGTGATATATTTGAAACTCTACCGGAACGGAATGTTGGCAATTCAGGCCGTGTGACCTACGATTTTGATGACCGCTATTTTGCTGAATTTGGTTACGGTTACAACGGTTCGGAGAAATTTACCGGCTCCAAGCAATTCGGTTTTTTTCCCTCTTTCGGTGCCGGTTGGTTGGTTTCCAACGAATCATTCTGGGAACCCGCCAAGGACATTGTTGATTTGCTGAAATTCAAATTCACCTGGGGATTAGTCGGTAACGATGCTATTGCAGCAAGGGCTGATCGGTTTCACTTCCTTTCACAAATCGCGACCGGCGGCAGAGAATTTAGATGGGGTGAACAACTGACTAACACTTACCCTGGATACACAATAAAGAGATACGCCAATCCCGATATAGGATGGGAAGTTTCCGAGAAATACAATATCGGACTGGAATTGGGTTTGCTTAAGGGCAGTCCGCTGAAAATGCAGGTAGATTTTTTCAAGGAGAACCGGAGCAATATCTATATGGAGCGTACAAACATCCCAACCACAGCCGGTATTCAAGCAACAGACCCCATATACGGTAATGTCGGCAAGATGGAATCACAGGGTATTGACGGCTCTATCGACTACCAGAAGTTTTTCACCAACGATTTCTGGCTCACGGGACGTGTCAATATGACGTATGCCACGAACAAATATACGGAATATGATGAACCTGATTATGAGGATGAATACCTTAACAGGAAGGGACGCAGTGCCGGTGTGCAGTGGGGTTATGTAGCAGAGCGCCTCTTTGTGGACGATGAAGAAGTGGCGCGCTCCCCGTCACAGAATTTTAGCGGCAGCATTCCCCAAGCCGGCGACATCAAATACAAGGACGTCAACGGTGATGGCGTGATAAATGTGAACGACCAAATCGCCATGGGCTTTCCCACAACGCCCGAAATACAGTACGGATTTGGACTGTCCGCCGGTTTTAAGAAAGTGGACGTGTCGTTCTTCTTCCAGGGGAATGCAAGGGTTTCGTTCTTTATCGACCCCAAGGGACAATATACGGAGGGGACTGCAACCTATCACGGTATAGCACCCTTTGTAGGTGGGCGCAATGCGTTGGCAATAGTGGCGCGCAGCTCGTGGAGCGAGACAAATCCGGACGTGCATGCCTTCTGGCCCCGTTTATCCACTGAAGAGATAGTAAACAATACACAGCCATCTTCGTGGTGGTTGCGTGATGCCTCCTTCCTGAGGCTCAAGACTGTTGAAGCGGGATACAATTTCGACAACATCAAGAAAATAGGATTGGAAAACATCCGTTTGTATTTCAGTGCCGAAAACCTCTTTGTGATTAGCCCCTTCAAGCAGTGGGACCCCGAAATGGGCAGAAGCGGTATGGGGTATCCTCTTAATCGGAGGTTTAATGTGGGATTACAAGTATCATTTTAATGTCTGAACTGTGATTTTAATATGATTAGTATGATTAGTATGATAAATAATAATAAAAAAAAAATATGAAATCAATTAGAAAATTTATTAGTAGAGACGTGGCGCGCCACGTCTGTACATCCATAGTTGCCGCGATGTGCGTCTTTCCGTCGTGTAGCGATTATTTAGACATCGTTCCGGACAAGAACCTGACCATGGAGAACATTTTTTCCGTGAGAGAAGAGGCTCTTAATGCTCTGGCAAGCATTTACTGGTATCTGCCCGAAGACAGTAAGCGAAAATCCAGCTGGCTGCTGGGCGACGAATGGGTTCAAAATGAAGTGAACGTGGATTACACCCAGTGGTCGCCTATTCGGGTGATGGAGAGGCGTCAGAGTGCCGATAATCCCTATTTGGGAATATGGTCGGGAACCGATGGTGCCAAACCGTTGTATGTGGGCATTGGCGTGTGCAACGATTTCATCAACAGGATTGATGCAGTACAAGACATGTCCTCCACTGAAAAAGCCGACTGGAAAGCGCAGGCGAAGTTTCTGAAAGCCTATTATCACTTTTTGCTGCTGCGGCAGTACGGTCCCATAGTGCTTATGGACAAAGCCGTAGCGTATAACGACGACTTGTCAACGATGTACGTACCGCGCAGTAAAATTGACGAATGTTTCAACTATATCGTCAAGACAATAGATGAAGCCATACTAGATCTTTACCCGATAAGGGAAGGTCCTGACCTTGGGAAGATAGACCAGTTGGGAGCCTCAGCCATCAAAGCACGGGTGCTGCTCTACAGGGCAAGTCCGTTCTACAGCGGCAACGGCGATTACCTCTCTTTCAAAGATTGGGATGGACAACCGTTTTTCCCACAGGACGATGCCGCCACCACACAAACCAAATGGCAGGAGGCACTCATAGCCATCAACGAAGCCATCAGGCTTTGCGAGTCAAAATCAGTGACGCTGTATAAATACGAAAAAAGGGTGCTGGGGGTGGACCAGGAAGACTTTGATGCCAACCCTGACATCATGCAGACCTATTATGATTTGAGGATGGTGCTCTGCGACCGATGGAACAAGGAATTGATTTGGGGATATTCCAATATCGTCACGATTGGTGGTACTAATATGGCTCAAGATGTTGACAGAGAAATTTTTACCGCTGCACAAATCATGATTCAGAACGGGCTTGGTCATCCGTCAACCCCATCCTTCAATGATCCACTAAATAGCTCGCAGGTCTTGGGTGCTACCTACAAAACCCTGGAAAGGTTTTATACCGCTAACGGGCTTCCTCTGAATGAAGACATTACATTCAATGACGCCACCAAGTATGATATAGTGACTGCTCCTGCTCCGGATACAGATCCGACAGGATATGCCAAGACACGCGGTATCCTTCAACCCGGTGGCGAAATGATTAAACTCTACTTGAACAGGGAGATGCGTTTTTATGCCAATGTCGGTATCTCCGGCGGCTACTGGCGGTCATACGACTGGCGCATCCCCACGAAATTCTATTATAACACACCGGGTGGAAATCAAAGTGCACAGGCCAATTATGCCTTTTGGACGGCTATAGGGGCGCAAAAACTGGTACATATCAGCAGTTTTGGTCGTGATGCTCGGACTATAGTAGTCTATCCGATACCGATTGTCCGTCTGGCGGATTTGTATCTGATGAAAGCCGAAGCACTCAACGAGACACTGGATGCTCCCAATGCCGACGTGTGGGAAGCTGTGGACAAGGTGCGTAGAAGAGCGGGCATTCCCACTGTGGACTCAACATATAATATCGGAATATATGTAACGCCGGCAGCTCGGAACAAGCATCGCAATAAAGATGACATGAGAGAAATCATCGCTCACGAAAGAAAAGTGGAATTTGCGTTTGAAGGACACATTTTCTGGGATATGCTTCGCACCAAAAAAGCAGTACAGGAGTTCAATGACCCTGTGATGGGATGGGACAAGCTTGCCACTAACGCTGCAGATTTTTTCAAATTGAAACTTTGTCAGCCCCGCATGTTCACCCTGCGCGATTGCCTTTGGCCCCTCCCTACGAGTGAATTGAACAAAAACAAACAACTCATTCAGAATCCGGGATGGTAGGGGAGTTATGAGTTATGAGTTATGAGTTATGAGTTATGAGTTAAAAATGTCTGAACCACGATTTTTACAAGATTTATAAGATTAACAAGATTTTAGAAAATATGATTATCATGGTAATCTTGAAAATCTTATTAAAATCATGGTTCAGACAAAAATTCAGACAAAAAAAAAAATTAAAAATTAAAAATTAAAAGAATATGAAAAAGAGTAGATTTAAAACAGCAATTTTATTGCTTTTTGCAGTGGGAGGTTTTTATTCCTGCGCGGAGGGGGAACGGTTTGGGATTTCTTCGGATGATACTACCCCACCGGCGCCTCCTGTGTTTGACAGTGTGCAGCGGCTTCCCGGTGGTGCGAGGATTTTTTACACAATCCCCGACGATGAGGATTTGATAAGTATTGAAGCCTCATTTACATCAGAAACCACCGGTAAAGTCATCAAGTCGGCGGTATCGCTTTATGCCAAATCATTGGATTTATGGGGTTTTGCCGATACATCAGAACATGTCGTCCAGTTGTATGCCTTGGACAGGGCAGGCAACAAGTCGACGGAGAAGGATGTTACCGTAAAACCCTGGGAACCTGCTTTCACTAAGGTGGCGGAATCGTTGACGGTAAAACCCGCTTTCACAGCCCTTATGCTCAACTGGGAAAACGAATTGCAGCAAAATATCAACATATTTGTTGATTTAAGTTATTCCCTGAATGGAAGCCCCCGTTCGGTACGTCAGGCAATTTCGTCAAGGAAACTTACCGAGCGGCAGTTTATTAGGAACTTAGACATTCCCGAGACAGAACCTGTCAAAGTGCATGTTTCCGTTGCCGACGCTTATGGCAACGAATCCGAACCCCGCGATTTTGGGACCTTGTATGTAATGAGGGACGAGATGTTAGACAAAAAACAATGGCTACTTCCTGCACCCGGAGAGGAGATCGGAGTAGATTCACTCGGAAATATTGTGTATATGTCGAAGTCGGGTGGTGGTTTTCCTATAGAGACCATCATAGATGGAATTGTCGAGAATGATGGTGTCACTACGGCCTTGAATCGAGTTGACCTTGGCTCGGCGTGGAATGTACAAAAAGTAGTGGATGGAGTGACCACGACAATTAATGTCAATGGACGCCCCCGTGCTAATGTCCTTATTGACCTCGGTGCTTATTATGAAATAAGCCGCATCATTACCCACCAGATGGTTAATGGTGTCTCTGCTGTTGACCAGAAGGGATGGCTTTACGACTATAGTAATGTGGGGACATACAAGGTTTACTGGTTAGACGGCGACACGGACACGGGCGTATGGAGGCTTATCAATCAGACAAGAATTGACCCTCCTCCTATAGATTGGACCGATTTGGAGGTTATCTTGGATGCTGCAAAAGGCAATGAAGCTTTCATGTATCCCGACGATCCGAAGTTCACACCGCGTACCCGCTATTTCAGGTATGAGACAGTCACGGGATTTAGAGATAATTATACCTACGCTCCCGCTGTACTGAGCGAACTGACGCTGTATGGCAGGAAAGCACAAGTGCAAACACCGTGACAGAAATTACGAATTACAAATTAAAAATAGATAAAGATGAAAAAATATATTATTTTGACAGCAATTGTTGCATTGATGAGTTCATGCAACGGCGATATTTACGACAACATCAAAGAGTTTGTCGATTCCGAAACGGTCTATCCGGCCGGATATGTGCAAGAGAACGTAAAACTGAGAGCGGGTCATGAAAGGGTAGAGATTGATTTGTGCGAAAGCCGCGAAGCCGAGTTGTATCTGCCCAGAGCGGATACAACCGTGGTGGAATATGCCGATACGGTAGTGACGTTTACACCTGCGCGTTCTTGGGTGAATATTGCCGGGCTTAAAATTCCGCAAGTATATCACTTCAAGATTTATACCAAGGACAAGTATGGCAATGCATCCACGCCGGTAACAGCGGAAGGGAAGCCTTTCACCGACGAGGATAAAGCTCGGCTGCTGATTGATGGTTTCTCATTTACCGCCAGCACAACGCAAGCCGCTGTCATTTGGAATCCTGCACCCACTGTATATACTGTTACCGGTGTGGAGTATAGTTATACCAGCCCAACAAGCGGTCAGCCGCGGAGTGGAGAAATGGGAACCAGAGTCGTATTCGATGATTTGTCGGCAAGTGTAACCACTCCTATAGATATTTCTTTTAAGGTGTTGCCGACAGGTGCCATTGATACGGTACTTCTTTCCGGTTATAATATAGGGATAAGGCTGATGAGCGCGGCGGAGTTGGACACTTACTTAAACTCGTCAACATCGTTTCTATTGCGAGCGGCAGACACTGTCCTGACTTCCGCAGGAGTCATCATCAAGGGCGCCGACTTTGACCTTGGCGGAGAAGGCAAGGGTTTCCACAAGGCAGTTGCCAGCGGTGGCAACCTGACCTATCGGGCGGGTGGCGGCGACGTCGCTTCTTGGGGCTTTGGAATTGATTTAAGTGGTGCATCTTCCGGTTTTGCAGGTGTAGGATGGGCTACTCCCGGAGACTGGTATGCCTATACGTTATATGTGCAGGACCCTGGAGTGTATAAATTGGAGTATAACAGGGCGACGGGTCAAAACGGTTTAGCGAGTTTAACCCTCGACGGTGCGGATATTTTCGGTATCATGCCCATTACCAACAATGGCAACTGGGCCGGTTGGCAATGGGTAGACCCCGAAGTAACGATAAGGCTCAGCGCCGGACAACACAAGCTCAGATGGACACAGCGTGGTCCTGTTCATAATTTTGGCGGGCTAAGGCTTACGTTTGTAGAGCCGTAGAGATTGTAGGGGCGCACCTGCGTGTGCGCCCCTTTTTAAAGAATTAAGGAAAAAGCGTTCTTTGATATATTGAAATGTGTGATAAAAAGAGGGAAAAATAGTTTTACCTAAGTTTGATGTGGTTGCGTTGGCATAGCCGTCAGGTTAAGGCTGAAAGCCTTGTAGCAATAGCGTAGGGCATCGCCCTACGAAAGATGCTCTCTCCCTCTCGTTCCGCCCTGAAAGGTGGGGTGGCGTAAATCGGAATTGAGTCAAAAAAAAAACCCACCACATATTGCATTTGTTTGGTCATATATTTTTGATAATCAATAATATATAAAATGGTAAATTGAGGCAAAAACATAAAACAAAGAAAATGATACTTGATTTACGCCACCCCACCTGAAAGGGCATTAGCCATTGCTATCGCCCTTTCAGGGCTTGCATTCAATGCCATATCCTGTCCGTAGGGCGATGCCCTACGCTATTGCTCGAAGGGCTTCACCCTTAACCTGACGGCTATGCCCATACGGGGTAACAGACGGGAAAAATATTCCCGTTATCTACCTTTTTGGGGATAATCTTATGTGATGGTTATGTGACTGTAGAACTATTTTGAAAAGTTAAACCATTGATAATCAGCAATATCTTATGTGACGGTTATGTGACGGTAATGTGATGGTAATGTGACGGTGGGGTTATTTTGAAAAGTTAAACCATTGATAATCAGCAATATCTTATGTGACGGTTATGTGACGCTAATGTGACGGTTATGTAATGGTGATGTAATTGTGGAACTTTTTTTTAAGTTAAATCATTGATAATCAGTAATATTTTTATGTAATGGTTATGTAACGGTTATGTGATTTTCACTGGAATTTAATTATCATTCAAAATAAATTATTACTTTTGCGAAATGAAATTTTTGAAATTATTAATAAATAAAAAATAAATACAATGCTTAGAAGAGATTTTATCAAACTAACGGCGGCGAGCGGTGTGCTGGCAACCGTTGGTAATGTGGCGGAAGCCCGCGCAGCCATGCAGCCCTTGCTGCCTGATATGGATTACGCCTCAGAGTCGTCACGCAAGATTCCGGTGATTGCCGAAGTCGACCTTGTCGTTGTCGGCGGCAGTTCGCGAGCTATTGCGGCGGCGGTTGCTGCGGCTAAAAAAGGCTGTAAGGTATTCCTTGCGGCGGAATTGCCGTATCTGGGCAATGATATTTGTGGGTCGATGCTTTATGAACGCACTGCGGACGAAAATCCACAGACGCCGCTTGCCCGCAAAATCTTCCCCGACAGGAACCACCCTGTGCCGCTGCATGTCAAAACAACGCTCGAAAGTGAATTGATAGACAACAATGTCGATTTTCTTTACAGTTGCTATGTGACGAATGTCGTTACCGACCGTTCGGGCAATCCCGCCGGCGTAGTGATTGCCAATCGTTCCGGTCGGCAGGCTGTGCGCTGCAAGGGCGTGCTCGATGCCACGCATACCGCTTCGGTGGCTGCAATGTTCGGAGCGGAGACGGCGAAGTTCGAGCCGGGCGTGCGTGATTACATTTATACCGTAATAGGCAACAGTCCCAAGCAGGCTGACGAAATAACGAAAGCGGCACCTTTTGCGCAACCTGTCAGCTGGAGAGGTAAAAAATATCCGGCAACTCAATATACTTTCTCGGTTTTCGTGAAAGACAACTCGTATGCCTCGCTGATGCAAGTAGAGCAGTTGGCACGCGACAAAACATGGGATGCCGACCAGGTGGACAGTTCCGACCTTTTGTGGTATATACCGAAAGAAACGCTCGTGTGCGAAAGTTTTTTTTCCGACAAGTTGACCTCCGTGCGCAAACTGCCGGAGTCGGCTTTCCGTCCCAAAGGTATTGCCAATCTCTGGGTGATTGGTCCCGCCGCCGGACTGTCGCGCGACACGATGGCGAAAGTGATGCGACCTGTTACAGGCATATTTCTTGGCGAGATATTGGGCGACAAAATCGGCGCTGAAGTAAAGAAAGTAGCCATGCCTTCGCAATTCTCTGTTCGTCAGACAAAGGTAAACGCACATAATTACGGCGAGATAGGGGAAATCCTGAAACCGCTTCGCAAAGGGCGCCACAAGGGCTATGTGGATTCTCCTGCGGGAGCGCTTCCCGTATTGGGAACGTATGACGTTGTGGTGCTTGGCGGGGGAACTGCCGGAGCAACTGCCGGCATCTCTGCCGCTCAGCATGGCGCTAAAACGCTTGTGCTGGAATATCTTCACGGTCTCGGCGGTCTGAGTTCGCTCGGAATGATAGGTCATTATTGGGACGGCTACCGCGAAGGATATACGGCTCGTCTCGACGAAGGCATCCATGCCATGGCGCCCCAAGACCATCCCCGTCAGTTCAAAGACTGGAAAGAATCATCGCAGTCCGATTGGAAGATGGAGTGGCTCCGTCGCGAACTGCTGAAAGAGAATGGCGAACTGTGGTTCGGTGTGACCGGCTGCGGCGCCCTTACGGAAAACAATACCGTGCGCGGAATTGTGGTGGCAACGCCCTTTGGACGTGGTGTCGTACTGTCAAAGGTTTTGATAGACAGCACCGGTGCTGCCGACATTGCGGTTGCGGCAGGAGCAGATTCCAGAAATACGGGAAAAGTTTCGCTCGCCGTTCAGGGAGCCGGCATGGGCAAATGGGAATTGGGCGATTGGTATAGCAACAACGACTGGCTCTTTATCGACGACACCGACGTACTTGATGTGTCCCGCGCTTATGTGCAGGCGAAAGTTAAATTCGCCGGTAACTACGATATGGTAAAGATTCCGCAAACCCGCGAACGGCGGCGTGTCGTCGGCGAATATACGATTTCGGTATGTGATGTGCTCAATCACCGCCGTTATAGCGATACTATTTCGTTTCATCAAAGTTCGTTCGATACGCACGGTTATATCTACGACCCCTATTTCCTGCTAAGTCCGCCCATGGAGCGACATAAAATTTACGATGCCGATGTGCCGCTGCGCAGTCTTCTGCCAAAAGGTATCGACGGAATCATGATTACAGGACTTGGAATAAGCGCACACCGCGATGCGATGCCTGTTATCAGGATGCAGTCCTGTGTGCAAACTCAGGGTCATTCGGTTGGCTATTTGGCAGCCGTCGCCGTCAAGGAAAACAAACCCATCCGCAAGGTGGATATAAAGAAAATTCAGAAATACCTCGTAAGCATCGGTAATCTACCCCAAAGGGTATTGACCGACAAGGAGTTTAAATCATTCAGCGACAAGGAATTGAAAGAAGCGACACTGACTGTTTCCGACAATTATAAAGGTCTTGAGGTGCTGCTGACCGATAAATCAAAGTGTATTGCTTTGATTCGTAATCAACTGAAAACGCCGAATTTGCCTGCCGAGCATAAAATCATTTATGCCAGCATTCTCTGCATGTTGGGCAACGGCGAATATGCCTCTACCTTAAAAGATTACATTGCAAGCCAATCGCAATGGGACAGTGGCTGGAACTACACAGGCATGGGGCAGTTTGGCATGTGTTTAAGCCCTCTTGACGCCAAGATAACAGCACTTGGCAATGCAAAAGACACTTCGACGCTCGGCGTGCTCCTCGAAAAGGCGCGTCTGCTCGAACCCGAAAGTGAATTTTCGCACTATCGAGCCATCACAATGGCTACGGAAGCGATAAACAGCAAAGAGGCTATCCCGGTGTTGGCGGAAATGCTCTCGGCGCCGGGGATAAGTTGCCATGCGCTTGATTCCTACCAAACAGCCCGCAATGCAGTAGTGCCCGATTATAACGATGTCTCCACCCGCAACATAGCGCTAAAAGAATTGCACCTCGCAAGAGCCCTGTATCTCTGCGGCGACCAAAACGGAGTGGGCGAAGCCGTCCTGCGCCGGTATGCCGAAGGATTGCAAGGTCATTATGCGCGCTATGCTGATGAAATATTGAAATAACGACAAAACATTTTTGGCAATAACGACTGTTTATTGCCAAAAATGTTGTATTTTTGCAGGCAGATATATAGTATAAAAATAGATGATTACAAATGCGGACATAATGCGATTTGCTGCTAACAATAAGCAGTTTACACGTAAAGAACTTATTAATTATTTGGAGAAATACCAACAATTAGTATCTTCTAATGCTGTTTCCATGCAGTTAAAACGTCTTTTAAATAAACATGCTTTAGTCCGTCCGAAATTGGGTGTATATGCTTTGCCGGAACAATCGAAGGCAGATTTTTTTATTACAAATACCGATGATATTAAGCAGATAAGCGAGCAAATCAAAGAACAATTTCCGTTTATCCATTATTGTGTTTGGAGCAGTAGAGTAGTTTTGCCGTATATGCACCACGTCCCCAATTTAAATTTTTTACTTGTTGATGTGGAACGTGATGCTTCCGAAGCAGTTTTTAATATGCTTCATGCAGCTGAAACGCCCAATCGAATATTTTTAATGCCAACACAAACCGATTTTGACAGATATGTAGTTGGAAACGAAGCTATTATTGTTCGCACATTGGTTTCGGAAGCACCATTGCAAGTGTATGAAAAAATACCGACGCCTACCTTAGAAAAAATTTTGGTAGATATGGTGGGCGATATTGAATTTTCATTTCTTCAAGGTGCGGAAATGCACTACGTTTATACAGCGATTTTTGAGAGGCATAAAGTCAATACAAACAAGTTGCTACGTTACGCAACCCGACACGGACGAAAGCAAGAAGTACAACAATTATTAAATGAGAACAAGTTATGATAAACCCGGATAGCCGTACCATAGAATGGATGCGCCAAGTAGCAAACGAGGTCGGATTTTCCGATATAACGCTGATTGAAAAATCAATCCGTGCATTTTCTTTGCTCGAATCGTTGGTGTTGTCGGGTTGTCCGTTTGTAAAATTAGTAAAACGCATTAGCCCGCATAATGTTCCAAAAGCACATGCAAAATTCTTTTATCAAGTCAGTTATGTTACAGGAGCAGATACCGAAGATATTTCACAAGTACTTGATGATATTTTCCAAACGTCGCTATGTATTTGCCTGCAAGGATTAGTTGATAGTGAAAACTTTAAGCAGTTGCAAGAAGGGATAAAACACATTCAAAGTTTTATTCATGGAGAAAAATATCGCCTTGACAGTGCTATAGTCAACGCCTCAAAAGCGGCTTACCTTTCTGCAATGATAGCCGCCAACAGAACGGAAATTAAGCATTTTGATAGAAACGATATTCAATCCCTGCAAAATGCGGTCATTGAAATTCCTTTACCTACGAAATTAAACAAGCTCAAAAAGAGCAACATAGAAGCATTTTTCTATTGGCACGAAATAAGTAAACTGACAAACAACAAAAAAATTAAATAACGATGAATAAATTAAGATGTTTTACTTGGAAAAAATTGTTTTCCGTATGTTTTTGCCTGTCAGGCTTGGCTCTGACGTGTTTTTCCGGATATTCCCAGTCGGCTTTGTGGAAGATGCCCGATTGTTCGTGGACGCGAAAAATGGGTGATAGACCGGTATATACTACTCAGGTGTACTATCATTCTCCCGACATGATGCCCGAAACGATGACCAAAAAAGGGATGCCGCTGGGAGGAATCGGCGCGGGGAATTTTATGTACAACCTGTCGGGAAGTTTTGGTCCCTTTCAGATGAAGCCGGGCATTTATGAAGAACGTTTCCTGAAGCAAGCCGCCTTTCATGTCCGTGAAGAAATCAAAGGCAAAGCGGTCAGTTATACTTTGGCGACCGAAGATGTATTGCCTGCGTGGAATAAGTTGAACAAAGGGGACGCCGAATATAAGGCGTTGTTTCCCAAGGCGACCTTCGACTACAAGGTTTTTCAAAGTAATATTTCCCTGCTATATTTCAGTCCCATTATTCGGGACAATTACAAGGAAACATCATATCCCGTAGGCATGTTTCTGTTCAAGGTGAAGAATGACAAGGCGGAAACGGCAAAACTGTCGTTCATGTTTACTTTCCCCAATGCGCCATACATTCAGGTGGCTGCCGAAAATTGCGGAAAGAACCCCTATTACAATCCCTGTCGCACAGGATTGTACAACAAAGTGGTAAAGAATAAAACGCTTACTTCTGTCATACTGGGTGCCAAAGACACGGCGAATGTGCAGGAAACACAGAATACATCGTGGTGTATTGCCACTTCTCCGCAGGCAACTTATGTGGATTTGTGGGATGGCGAAGGCGACGGCAGCGACATCTGGGCAGATTTCGCGCAAGACGGCAAACTGTCGAACAAACGCTTATGCACAAGCAGCGTAACGCCCAGCGGTGCTTTGTGCGTTACCGTACAATTGAAACCGGGTGAAGAAAAGGTTATACCTTTTGCCCTGTCGTGGTACTTTCCTACAATGTGCTTTGGCGGCGGTGCTTTGTGGCAGCGGCGATTTACGGAATATTTTCCAATTAACGGGCAGGACGACGCGGCATTAGCGATTGCTGCCGAAGGATTATCAGCCTATAAAAAGTGGTTGGCTGCCGTTGATGCCTGGGTATTGCCGATTGCCGAAAACCCGAATTGTCCGGACTGGTTGAAGCAGGCGCGGGGAATTTTATGTACAACCTGTCGGGGAGTTTTGGTCCATTCCAACTGAAGCCGGGCATTTATGAAGAGCGTTTCCTGAAACAAGCCGCCTTTCACGTCCGCGAAGAAATCAAAGGCAAGGCGGTCAGTCATACTTTGGCTACCGAAGATGTGTTGCCTGCGTGGAATAAATTGAACAAGGGGGATGCCGATTACAAGGCATTGTTTCCCAAAGCGACCTTTGACTATAAGGTGTTCCAAAGTAATATTTCCCTGCTGTACTTCAGCCCCATTATTCGGGACAATTACAAGGAAACATCATATCCCGTAGGCATGTTTCTGTTCAAGGTGAAGAATGACAAGGCGGAAACGGCAAAACTGTCGTTCATGTTTACTTTCCCCAATGCGCCATACATTCAGGTGGCTG
>BNTU01000071.1 GCA_025996835.1 Bacteroidia bacterium | reverse complement strand
CGCAAAGGTTCATTAACCGAAGGCTATGGCATTTGGGCTGATGATGAGGTAAGTAATAACCAAGATTATCGCAAAAAAATATGGGGTACAGAAAAAAATATTTGGTAGATACGTCTGTTATCATCGCCTTATAGCGAAATCATTTCAGACCAAGCAATTCAATTGATGAAACGGCATTGCATTCACCGCCCCGGTCAACCACAACTTTTGTTGCCGGATTGCTTAATCGCAGCCTTTGCTCTCGTTCACAAAATGGAATTGCTGACTTTCAACAAAAAAGATTTTGATTTCATACAAGGAATTGTCCTACACCCAATGAGTGGATGATCGCAAAAACAAAATAGATTTCCGGCATATCCCTAATGGTGTTTATCTGCTGCGGATAGGTAAGCAAACAAGCAGTAGAGACGTGGCGCGCCACGTCTGTACCATGATTGCCACGTCTGTACTGTGATTTTCGTCTGAACTGTGATTTTAAGATGATTGACATTGAATTGATTTTTAATTTGCTAACTCTGAGATGAATTTGATTCGCACGAGGCGGATTTCTTCTTCTGTGTAGTCTTGTCCGAGTTCGTCGATGGCTTCTTCTATGTTGTCGGTTTCCGAGTATTGAAAATAGGAACAGATGTCGTTGATGTGTTCCTCGTCCATCACATCGTTGAGGAAGTAGTCTATATTGATTTTCGTGCCGGAGTAGACGATGGCTTCTATCTCGTCGAGCAGTTCGCTAAATTCCAGCCCTTTCGTGAGCGCGATGTCATCCAGAGCCACTTTCAGGTCGAGACTTTGCACAACAAAAATCTTCAATTTCGACTTGTTGGCAACGGTGCGAATGCGCAAATCTTCGGGACGCTCAATTTCATTTTCGGTAACATGGCGTTGAATCAGCTCTACAAACTCTTGTCCGTAGCGTTTGGCTTTCCCGGCACCCACACCCGGCACATTTTGCAATTCGTCGATACTAACCGGATAATTCGTTGCCATAGCCTCCAGCGAGGGGTCTTGAAAAATAACATACGGCGGCACACCCAATTTTTTGGACATTTTTTTGCGCAAATCCTTCATGATAGAATACAGCACAGGGTCAACGGCACATGCTGCCCCCCCCCGCAAGGGCGTTTCGTCCCGCTCTTCATCCTCAAAATCAATGTCTTTGGTGATGAAAAACGGTATCGGATTTTTCAAGTATTCCTTACCTCCGTGCGTGAGTTTGAGAACGCCGTAAGTTTCGATGTCTTTGTCCAAATACCCCGCTAAAAGTGCCTGCCGGATGACCGTGTTCCAAACTTTCTCGGAGGTGTCTTTGCCCGAGCCAAACATTTCCAACTCATCGTGCTCGTAAGTAACCACGCCGGACGTTTTTTTGCCTTGCAAAATGTGGATGACATGGTCGGCTTTGAACTTGTTTTTCAGCACCTCAACGGTTTCCAAAATGGAAATCAGCAAATCCTGGGCATCTATTTGTGATTTGGGATTCAGACAGTTATCGCAATTGCCGCAATTATCTTCGGTATATTCTTCTCCAAAATAGTGCAAAAGCACTTTTCGCCTGCAAATGGAGGTTTCGGCATACGCCCGCGTTTCTTCCAGCAGTTGTTTGCCGATTTCCTGCTCTGCAATTGGTTTTCCTTGCATAAACTTCTCCAATTTTTGCAAATCTTTGCGCGCATAAAACACAATACACCTGCCTTCGCCGCCATCGCGACCGGCACGCCCCGTCTCCTGATAATAGCCTTCGAGGCTCTTGGGAATGTCATAATGAATCACGTAACGCACATCCGGCTTGTCGATACCCATCCCAAAAGCGATGGTGGCAACGATGACATCCACCCGCTCCATCAAAAATTTGTCCTGATTGTCGGAACGTTTCACCGAATCCATCCCTGCATGGTAAGCCAACGCTTTGATGCCATTTGCCAGCAAAATTTCTGCAAATTCTTCCACCCGTTTGCGCGAAAGGCAATAGACAATACCCGATTTGCCTTCGTTTGCCTTGATGTATTTGACGATGTCCTTGTCCACATCCACCGTTTTTGGGCGTACCTCATAATACAAATTGGAGCGGTTGAACGAAGATTTGAAGACGATTGCATTCGTCATGTCGAGGTTTTTTTGAATGTCGTGCTGCACTTTGGGCGTTGCCGTAGCCGTCAAAGCAATCAACGGGCGACTACCTATCTCGTTGACAATCGGGCGAATACGGCGATATTCCGGACGAAAATCGTGCCCCCATTCCGAAATACAGTGCGCCTCATCGACCGCATAAAACGACACCGGCACTTCCCTCAGAAATTCCACATACTCATCTTTTGTCAGCGACTCGGGTGCCACATACAGCAATTTCGTTTTGCCGGACAAAATATCATATTTCACGGTGTCGATAGCCGCACGATTGAGTGAGGAGTTGATAAAATGCGCCACACCGTCCTCCTCGCTGAAATGGCGCATCGCATCCACCTGATTTTTCATCAGCGCGATGAGCGGCGAAATGATAATCGCCGTCCCGTGCATCAGCAGGGCAGGCAGCTGATAACACAGCGACTTGCCGCCGCCCGTTGGCATCAGCACAAAAACGTCCTTTCCATCCAAAACGTTATGGATAATAGCCTCCTGGTTGCCTTTGAACGTGTCAAAGCCAAAATGCTTTTTCAATGCCTCTGTCAAAAACTCCTTGCTAAACATAGTGTACTTGTTTGTCCTTCATAGAGCAAAGGTATAGTTTTGTTTTGATATAATCCAAATAAAAGTGAAGTTTTTTTTCAAAAAAAAAGTTAAATTTTCATTGTTGCCATTCTGCGAGGGATACAAAACAACCCCGAATCAGGTGATACGGGTTTCCAAAGACTGAAAATAGGTCGGAAAAACTTCTTATGCCACTGCCAATTTGCCGATGCGATGCGCCAATTTGGATTTCAAATTGGCTGCTTTGTTGGCGTGAATGACGTTTTTCTTCGCCAATTTGTCCAACATGGCACTTGCCTTTTTGTAAAGTTCATCAGCCTGCGTTTTGTCGGTTGTGGCACGCAAATCGCGGACAACATTACGGGCTGTTTTAGCATAATAGCGGTTTGCCAAGCGTTTGCTCAACGTCTGACGGATGCGTTTAATTGATGATTTATGATTTGCCATCTTTAAATCTTGTTTTTTAATTGTTTATTTTTAGTAGTCCATAGGAGAATCGAACTCCTCTTTCCAGGATGAAAACCTGGCGTCCTAACCGATAGACGAATGGACCATTTTTTTTTCAAACGCGGGTGCAAAGGTACAACATTTTTTTTAATTAGCAAATTTTTTTGATAGTATAAAAATTATTCCGCCGGGTCGATGGGAACTTGTGAAGGTCGTGAGAGCATAAAGATGCCAAATACGCCGCACAGGGCATCCCAGAGGGAGTGCATGACAAACACGGCGGTGGCATAAGCGGTGGCTTCGCCACGGGTGACGCCGTAAGCCATCAGTCCGAAAATAGTAGCCGCCTGCCACGGACCCAAGCCGCCATTGGAGGGGATTATCATGCTCAGACTGCCCATTACAAAGACAAACAGGACAGCCGCAATGCTCAAATGCGATGTAAATCCAAAGGCAAAAAAGGTAACATATTCGTAGCAGAAATAACCGAGCCAAATACCAAAAGAATAGAGTAGGAAGCGGTTTTTCTCTTTCATTTTGCCTACCGTTTTGAAGTCATTCCACAGTCCGACGAAGAAAGCGATGACTTTTTGTATTGGTTTTGTCCACCTGAAAAACCAACATAATAAGAGAGCGAAAGCCAACACACACACACCACCCAGATAAAAGAAAGGCGATGTGAGAAAAGCAGGCAAAGCAAACGCATCCTTGTTTTTGAGAAAGACGGAAATGTTGCTCGCAAAAGCCACAAATAAGAACAGCAGCAGGATAATAGGGTCACACAGGCGGTCAATAATCAACGTGCCAATCATCTTTTTGAACGGGATTTTTTCTTTGTTAGAAATCACGCCACACCGCCAAAACTCACCTACACGCGGCAAAACGAAGTTCACCGCATAATTTCCCCACACGGCATAAATCAAATTCGACCGCTTGGGTTGGTAGCCTAACGGGTTAATCAACAACTGCCAGCGAAGTCCGCGAATAGCATTGGCAGCAGACCCAAAAGGCAACGAAAGCAACAGAATCACCCAATTGGCATCCTTTATTTCCAGCCATAAGGCATCAAAGTCCGTCCCCTTATACAAAAAATACAAGATGACGACACCTAATGCTAATGGCAAGGTAACCTTCAAGATTTTTTTTAATCTACCCATTTTTTTGTGTGATTAAGGCTTCACTTCCACAACCAGATATTTTGTTAAACTCCAAAACTTGGCAGGATTAGTGATTTGCAAGTCGAGTTCTTTGTTTGCTTTTCTCACAAATTGATAGCTCCCTATCGGATGCTTAGAAACCAACTTGGCTTTTCTGGCAAAAAGTTGTACCGTTTTCAGTGCAAGTTTATCAGCCTCAATGAAATAATTGCTATTAAAATTTGTACCTAATTGACCTTTGAGCGCAATCCGTTGGGTTTTCAACTCTTTGGCAGTACCAAAACAATAGTAAACTTTGCGAATTTCTATCTGTTGGCGTGCAATCAACGCCCTTTGCTTCGTATCTTTTTCTTTCAGGGCTTGTATCTTGGCTTCAAGGTCCATATTGTCAAACGTCAGGTCTTCAATCAACCGGTCTTTTTTTGCCAATTCTGCCTTCAATGCAGCTATTTCAGCATCTTTTGTGCTCAAGTCGGTTTGCAAACGTACGATGGTGGCTTGCAATCCCTTTGATTGTCCGAGTTGCCCGGCATAGCTTTTTACCTTCTTTTCCAAATCATCTATGTGCGCTCGGTTTCTCGCAAGCAGTTCGGTAATGAATTGCATATCACCCCGAATGCGTTCCATCGTAGTCTGTGTCAACAGCCCGTCGCCGCCGGTTTGGATTTCAACATAATTTTCAGCCGCTTTAATGGCTTGAAAATTAGCTTCTATCTCATTGAGAGCATCCATTAGCCGCTCCAACTCAATGTTTACTTGTTTGTTAAGCAAGAGCAACGAATCGCGTTGCTTTTCAAGCTCCCCCACTTTGTTATCCACAACCGGTGTCGCCTTTTTGTCACCACAAGATGTGCTAAAAAGGGACAGAGCGAGTATTGAAAAAATTATCGCTTTTTTCATTATTTTATTGCTTTCTATCTTTGTTTTTCTCAACATTCATTTTATTTTTTCCCTCCACCACCAGCACAAACTCTCCGCGAGGTTCGTGGGCTGTGAAATGAGTTATCAATTCTTGCAATGTGCCGTGCACCGTTTCTTCAAATTTTTTCGAAATCTCCCTCGAAACAGAAGCCAACCGGTCTTCTCCCAAAAAATCTGCCAACTGCGTTAGCGTTTTGACTACGCGAAACGGCGATTCGTAAAAAATCATTGTCCGCGTTTCCTCTACCAAAGCCTCCAAACGGGTGTTTCGTCCTTTTTTTACGGGCAAAAACCCCTCGAAACAAAACCTGTCCATCGGCAACCCCGAATTAACCAATGCCGGCACCAAAGCCGTTGCTCCGGGCAAACATTCAACGGTAATCCCTGCTTGTACACACGCTCTTGCCAACAAAAACCCCGGATCCGAAATCCCCGGTGTGCCGGCATCAGAAACCAGCGCAATGGATTTACCATCAGTCAATTGTGCAATAAGCCATTCTACCGTTTGGTGTTCGTTAAACTTATGGTGCGACTGCAATTTGTTCTGTATGTCAAAATACTTCAACAAAAAACTCGTTGTGCGCGTGTCTTCTGCCAAAATTAAATCAACCTCTTTCAACACCCTGATAGCCCTGAAAGTCATATCTTCCAAATTACCGATGGGGGTTGGAACCAAATAAAGCCTCGACACAACCATAACTTTCCCAAAATTCGCGCAAAGTTCGATAAAATATTTGACATACGCAAATATTTGAGAAAATTATTTTTTATTGAAAGTTGCATCGTCTTATTTTTTTTCGTAACTTGCGGCGTTTTTGTGAAGATAAATTTTTAAAAACATAATTTCTTTATATTATGAAGGTGTATCAGACAAATGAAATCAGGAACATTGCCATTATTGGCAGTTCCGGTTCGGGGAAGACTACTCTGTCGGAAGCGTTGCTTTTGGAGAGTGGCGTGATAAAACGCCGTGGGTCAGTGGATAATGGAAATACCGTTACGGATTATTTCCCGGTGGAAAAAGAGTACGGCTACTCGGTTTTTTCGACCATTTTTAGTGTCGAATGGCTGGGTAAGAAGTTGAATTTTGTGGACGCGCCGGGGTCGGACGACTTCGCGGGAAGTGCCGTTTCTGCGCTCAATGTGACCGACACGGCGTTGATGGTGCTTAATGCGCAGTATGGCGTGGAGGTGGGCACCAACAACTTGTTTCGCTACACCGATGCGCTGCAAAAGCCGGTGATTTTCCTTGTCAATCAGTTAGATAAGGAAACGGCGGATTACGACAAAACGCTGGCGATGCTGAAAGAAACGTATGGCAGCAAGGTGATTCAGATTCAGTATCCGGTGCAAACCGGCGCAAATTTTCACCAGATGGTGGACGTGCTGAAAATGAAACTTTACCAATGGAAGCCCGAAGGTGGCACGCCCGAAATTTTGGAAATCCCCGCTTCCGAATTGGAGAAAGCGCAAAACTTGCACAACCTTTTGGTGGAAGCCGCCGCCGAAAACGACGAAGGGCTGATGGAAAAATTCTTCGATGCAGGCAGTCTCACCGAAGACGAAATGCGCGAAGGCATCCGCAAGGGGCTACTGGCGCGCGGGATGTTCCCCGTGATTTGCGCTTCGGCGGCAAAAGACATGGGTGCGCGCAGGCTGATGGAATTTCTGGGCAACAACGTCCCCAGCGTGCCGGAAATGCCGCTGTATAAAAACACCGAAGGCAAGGAAATCAAGCCGGATGCTGCCGCACCAACTTCGGCGTTCATTTTCAAAACGACCGTAGAGCCGCATATCGGGCGCGTTTCCTACTTCAAAGTGATGTCGGGCACGCTCAAAACGGGCGACGACGTCCTGAACGAAGACCGCGGCTCGAAAGAGCGCATCTCCCAACTTTTCGTGGTGGCGGGACAAAACCGCACGGAAATTCCCGAACTGAAAGCGGGCGACATCGGCGCAACCGTCAAACTGAAAGACGTGAACACAGGCAACACCCTGAACGGCAAAGGCATAGACAACAAATTTGACTTCATCCGATACCCCAATTCAAAATACCGCCGCGCGATAAAAGCCGTCAACGAAGCGGAGTCCGAAAAGATGATGGAAATTCTCAGCCGATTCCGCGCCGAAGACCCCACATGGGTGGTTGAGCAGTCAAAAGAACTGAAGCAAATCATCGTGTCCGGTCAGGGCGAGTTTCACCTGAAAACCCTGAAATGGCGGATTGAAAACAACGATAAAGTGCTCATCGAGTTCTTTGAGCCGAAAATCCCGTACCGCGAAACCATCACCAAACAGGCGCGTGCCGACTATCGCCACAAAAAACAATCGGGCGGCGCAGGACAATTCGGCGAGGTGCACCTGATTGTGGAGCCGCATGTCGAAGGACAACCGATGCCTGAAACGTACAAATTCAACGGACAGGAATTTAAGATTCAGGCGCGCGATGTGCAGGAGCACGACTTGGAATGGGGCGGCAAATTGGTGTTTGTCAATTCCATCGTGGGTGGCTCGATTGATGCGCGCTTCCTGCCGGCTATTCTCAAGGGCATTATGGCGCGGATGGAGCAGGGTCCGCTCACCGGTTCGTATGCCCGCGATGTGCGCGTGATTGTCTATGACGGCAAAATGCACCCGGTGGATTCCAACGAAATTTCGTTTATGCTCGCCGGTCGCAATGCGTTTTCGACCGCTTTCAAAGAAGCCGCGCCGAAAATTTTGGAGCCGATTTACGACATTGAGGTGTCGCTTCCCGCCGAATATATGGGCGATGTGATGGGCGATTTGCAAAGCCGTCGCGCTATGATTATGAATATGAGTTCGGAGCGGGGCTATGAAAAACTGCTGGCACGAGTGCCTCTGAAAGAGATGGGCAGTTATTCCACCGCGCTGAGTTCCATCACCGGCGGTCGCGCGTCGTTTACGATGAAGTTCGCAGCCTACGAATTGGTGCCGGCTGATGTGCAAGATAAGTTGCTGAAAGAGTATGTAGCGCAGGATGAGGAATGATGGTCTGTGTAAATCTGCGTCATCTGTATGCCTGTTTAGCCTTTTTCAAAACAATATACAGAAGCAGTGCGATAACCACCGACCAGGCAGCCATTTCCCAACCGGAGATGAAAATGCCGCTGATATTGTGATACGAATAGGCATCTAAGGTGCGTGTAACAGCGATAAAACCGTCTAAACAGCGGTTTAAGGGCATTGCAATTAGTGGAAAATTGCCCAACGGCGCAACCACCAAGAGTGTAGCCGGAATCAGAGCAATCAAAATGCTCGACAAGGGCAGCAACAGGATGTTGGTTGCCAAAAACAGTACCGGAAATTGGTGAAAATAATACACCGTGAGCGGCAAAACACCAATTTGCGCCGCAACGGACACACAGCAAATTTCCCACACATATCTCAACAGCGGATTGCGCGACTGATACAATCGGACGAGAGGCGGATTGATAAGCACAATGCTCACCACTGCCAAAAAACTCAACTGAAAACCCACGTCAAACAGATAAAACGGCTCATAGAGCAGCATAAAAAATGCCGCAGTCGCCACCGTGTTCAACGTCAGCGAGCGAAACGAAAACGCATCGCCAACCGCCCACAGGCTCATCATCAAGGCTGCGCGAAACACCGAAGGCGAAAACCCTGTCATGAATGCAAAGCCCCAAATCAGCGGCAGCATCACCCCATGCCTCAGCATTTTTGCCCGCCGCGAATTGCCCAAAAACGTCAGCAAATAATACAGCATCCCAAACAAAATCGTGAAATGCGTGCCGCTAATCGCCAAGATATGCGCCGCCCCGATATTGGCAAACGACTGTTTCAAATCGGCATCCAAATCGCGCCGGTCGCCAAACATCATCGCCGCAGCAATGCCGTAGGAGGCATGATTAGGGATGATTTCCTGCAATTTCGCCAAACAAGCACGCCGCACATTCAAGGCCAAAATGGGTATTGACATTTCAATGCTTGCCCGCCGTGCAAAAGCACTGTCATTGCGGGCTTGACCCGCAATCCCCTCCGCAGGAACGAAGTGTTGTGTTTTCAGGGGGTTGCGGGTCAAGCCCGCAATGACATTCTCTGACGCCAACACCCACTGCCCCGCAGGCACGAACCCGCTTGCCGCAAATTCGCGCAAATAAGGCGGTGCAGCCTCCAATTTGGCATAAAAAAACAGCCGATTGCCCGCTACAATCCCCTCCGAAAGGGAATCCAACGCCAGATAGAGCATCGCTTTTTTGCCGACAACTTCCTTGTAAATGGAATCTTCCGCCGAGCGAATTTCTACGCAACACATCCGGCTTCGGGGCTTCCGCACAGGGTCTTCCAGCACCACCGCTTCATATAAATGCGTGGACACGAGGGCATCATCCCAAGTCTTTTTTTGTTGCGAAAGTTGTGTTGCGAAGGCTCCGGCGGCGAATAGTCCCACGCCTAAGCCCAACCCGAAGAGCCACCGCCGGCTGTAATTTTTGCTGACGACGGGCAGGAAAGAAACGCCGACAAGTAGCACTGCGGCGATTGACAAGGGGCTTAATCCGCTTGCCATGTCGGTGTTGGATTGCGTGACGATGCCGCACACGAAGAACAATAATAGCCGAATGAAGGGCGACTGCCTTAGAAATTTCATCTCTAATTTGGTTATGTAGGCGTTTGGGTAAAAAAAATACCCCCACTCTTTCGAGAGGGGGTATCGGATTTTGTCTCGAAGATACGATTAATATCTGTTGCGATTAAAACCACCGCCGCCACCACCGCCGTTGCGGTTGAAACCGCCGCCACCGGTTCTTGGGCGTTCTTCACGCGGACGCGCTTCTGACACAGAAATCGTTCTGCCATCATACTCAGCTCCATTCAACTCGGCAATCGCCTTGTTAGCGGACTCTTCGTTCTCGATTTCTACGAAACCGTAACCTTTAGACTTGCCTGAATTACGGTCCGTAATCACTTTAGCAGTCGTGATAGGTCCATACTCCTCGAACAGTGTCTCCAAATCGGCGTCGTTTACTTTGAAACTCAGCCCTGCAATAAAAATGTTCATTTTAAAAATAAAATAAATTGTAAATAAAAAAATAATTTTGATTGTGAGATGTTTAATTGCAGAAATAAGTACTTGAATACGAATAGAAACCCGAAAAAGCAATAACCCTGTTCTAAAATAGCTCAACTATCGGCGGCAAAGGTAGTGCAAATTTTTGACAATGCAAACATTTTCGAATATTTTTTTCGAAAATTGTTAAAAAATGTCAAAAATAACAGGGGACTATGCTTCGCGCAAGTCTGCAGGACTTGCAAAAAAATAGCACCTGAAAAAAATAATTTGCAAAAGATAATTTGTAATTCATAATTATTGCGTACCTTTGCAGCCGAAAATTCTGGAATTTAGTAACAATTTTAAAAACAACAGTCAAAAATGATTATTGTACCGTTAAAAGAAGGCGACAACATTGAGAGAGCCTTGAAAAAGTTTAAGAGGAAGTTTGAAAAAACAGGTGTGACTAAGGAATTGCGTCGGCGCCAGGCTTTCATGAAGCCCTCTGTGGAGCGACGTGAAGAGGTTATTCACGCTGTTTACGTTGAGAAAAAGTTTTTGAATGAGACTTAAGACACTTTGCATTTGATGCCTGTTGAATCATTTTTGCACTATTTACAGTCTGAGAAAGCCTATTCGGCCCACACTGTAGGTGCTTACGAAAGTGATTTGATACAGTTTAAGGAGTTTTTCTGTGGCGATGAAACGCTGGTGCCGAGCGAGGTGGACGGTGTCATTATTCGCCGTTGGATGGCTTCGTTGATGAATGAGGGGTATTCGGCGCGGTCGGTCAACCGCAAGTTGAGTTCGCTCAAATCGTTTTTTCGCTACTTGAACAAAAAGCATCTGGCAAAAGGCAATCCGACAAGCAAGGTAATCGGTCCGAAAACGACTAAGCCGCTACCTAACTTTGTGAGAGACAACGATATGAACGGCTTGCTTGACGAGTGGGAGGTGGATGATTCGTTTGAAGGACTGCGCGACAGAACCATATTGGACGTTTTTTATATGACCGGTATGCGTTGTGCGGAGTTGGTGGGGCTGAAAGACGGAGATGTTGATTTTAGCGCACTGCTGATAAAAGTGACAGGCAAACGCAATAAACAACGCTTAATTCCGTTTTCAAAGTTGCTGGTAGAGGATTTGAAAGAGTATTTGATATTGCGCGATGAGGAGGTGGAAGGCATGAGGCAAGCGTTTTTCGTTCGCAAAGACGGGCGGGCGTTGACCAACAGCATGGTTTACAAGTTGGTCAACAGGCGATTGGCGCAGTTGCCCAATCTGTCGAAAAAAAGTCCGCATGTGTTGCGACACACATTTGCAACGGGGATGCTGAACAACGGTGCGGATTTGAATGCGGTGAAAGAACTTTTGGGGCACGCAAGTCTCGCATCCACAGAGGTTTACACGCATACAACGTTTGAAGAGTTAAAGAATATTTATCAACAAGCCCACCCGCGCGAGTAGGTGGCATAAAAAACAAGGAGGTTAATATGGAATTTGCAATTCATCCCATCCATTTTGAAATGGGCGAGAAGTTAGAAAAATTTGTAGGGAAAAAAGTAAGTCGTCTGGCAAAAATCACTGATGATTCGGCGATTGTCGATGTCACGTTGAAACTCATCAAGCCTGAAACGAACAACAACAAGGAGGCGAGCATCAAATTGCTGGCTTCGGGTTACGATTCGTTTGCAAAAGACGTGTCAGACACGTTTGAAGCGGCCGTTCTCTCGTGCGTAGAGAAAATCGAACGCCAAGTGTTGAAGCAGAAAGAAAAGAGTACTAACAATTAAAAATTAAAGATATATGAGCACACCTTATGTAATGGGGATTGATGTCGGCGGCACGAACACTGTGTTTGGGGTCGTGGATGCGCGAGGAAAAATTATTGAGTCGGGGCGAATTAAAAGCCCGAGCGAAACTGCCGAGACTTATTGTGCAACACTTTCCGTTGAACTCAATAAGTTGATTGAAAAAGTCGGAGGAAAAGCCCAGTTCAACGGCATTGGGATGGGCGCACCCAACGGCAATTTTTACAGTGGCACTATCGAGGATGCTCCCAATATCAGTTGGGCGCACGAGCGTGTGATACCGTTAGCCACTATGTTGAGCTCGGCAACGGGCATTCCGACCGTTCTCACCAACGATGCCAACGCGGCCGCCATCGGTGAAATGACCTACGGCGCGGCAAAGGGCATGAAAAACTTCATCATGATTACGCTGGGGACAGGTGTCGGTAGCGGCATTGTTGTGAACGGCACATTAGTATATGGTCATGACGGGTTTGCCGGCGAATTGGGGCATGTGACTGTGGAGAAAAACGGGCGTCTGTGCGGCTGTGGTCGCAAAGGCTGTTTGGAAGCCTACGCTTCGGCAACCGGTGTGGCACGCACAGCCAAAGAACTTATCGAAAACGGCGGCACCAAAAGCCTGTTAGCCCAATTGGACATCAACAACGTGACCTCCAAAGACGTTTACGATGCGGCTGTGAAGGGCGACAAAGTGGCAATCGACATTTTCAAAGAGACAGGGCGCATTTTGGGTGAGGCATTTGCCAATTTCATTGCATTTTCCAGCCCCGAAGCCATCGTGCTGTTTGGCGGACTTTCCAAAGCCGGCAAATTTATCATGGAGCCTATCCAACAGGCGATGACAGAGCACTCGTTGGGCATTTTCAAAGGGAAAACCAAATTGCTCATGTCCGATTTGCCCGAAAGCGATGCGGCTGTGTTGGGCGCGAGTGCGTTGGCTTGGGACATAAAATAGGTTATAAAAAAAACATACGGTTTTGTCCGATAAAATTGCTCACAAAATAATTTTAGGAATAGAATCGAGTTGCGACGATACTTCGGCAGCAGTGCTCTGTGATGGGGTGTTGCTGTCGAATGTGATTGCGGGGCAGAAGGTGCATGAGGCGTATGGCGGCGTGGTGCCGGAATTGGCGTCGCGAGCACATCAGCAGAACATCATTCCCGTTGTGCATCAGGCAATTAAGCAAGCCGGAATAGACAAAGCGGATTTGTCTGCCATCGCTTTCACGCGCGGACCGGGTTTGCTGGGGTCGCTTCTGGTGGGTACCTCGTTTGCCAAAGGATTGGCAACGGCTTTGGACATTCCGATGATTGAGGTCAACCACCTGCAAGCGCATGTCTTGGCGCATTTTATCCGTCAAAAGGGGCAGGATTACAACCCGCCCGTGTTTCCATTTTTGTGCCTGCTGGTGTCCGGCGGCAATTCGCAAATCATCCTTGTGCGTGCCTGCAACGATATGGAGGTGGTTGGGCAGACCATTGACGATGCGGCGGGCGAGGCGTTTGACAAGTGTGCGAAAGTGATGGGCTTGCCCTATCCGGGCGGACCGGTAATCGACAAATTGGCGAAAGAGGGCAACCCCACGGCATTTAAGTTGAACAAACCGCAGATTGCGGGCTATAATTACAGTTTCAGCGGTCTAAAAACCTCGTTTCTCTACCTGTTGCGCGACCACCTGAAACTCAACCCGCAATTCGTCGAACAAAACCGCACCGATTTGTGCGCCGTCCTGCAAACCACTATCATTGATATATTGCTAAATAAATTGGTGAAAGCTGCCAATGATTTGAAAATCAGCAGAATAACTATTGCCGGAGGGGTGTCTGCCAACTCCGGATTGCGTCATGCGTTGGAGGCAACGGCTGAAAAAAAGGGTTGGGAAATTCACCTGCCGCCGTTGGCATTCACTACCGACAATGCGGCGATGGTGGCGATGGTGGGCACTTTCAAGTTCGCCGGTCAGGATTTTTGCCCGATGTCGGCGGTGCCTTTTTCGCGGGTTGTGATTTAGTCATCATTTACCGGAATATCTGTTGTTCCCGGTTCATATTCGTCCTCTATTATCTCCTCACCGTCAACTTCTGCTTCTCCTTCTTGACCTTCTTCCGGTTCCGGCTTTTCTCCTTCACCTTCGGGATAGACAAAGATGGTGACGCGATTCATCACTTTTTCCTCAAAAGGTTGCATATCACCACCAAAAAACTTGAGAACTAAACGGTCGCGTGCCACATTAAACCGTTTTGTCATCACTTCTGCAACGGCTTCACCACGTTTTTTCGACAACTTCTGATTGTAAGTGGAGGTGCCGCTATCTTTATCCGCAAAGGAGTGTAATCCCAATTTTGTGCCCGGATGATTTTTCAAATAGTCGGCGGCTTTAGCAATGGTCAGCATTTGATTTTCGCGCACGACATGGCTGTTGACCAGGAAAAATACAGGGTCGAATGAAACGCTCTCAGTCTCAACCTTCTCTTCGGGACATTCGGGGCATTCGGGGCACACTGCCGGTCGGTTTCGCAACTCCTCAACCTCTTCAGTCAATGTGTTAATAGCCGCATTCATAGCATCCAATTCCGGCTGATTATACAATGGTGCCTTAATGAAATGACGGAAATTGAACCGGTAAGTCAAGCCGAGATTGACATTCATTATGGCATCAAAATTATTTGCCGAAGAAGAATTTATATGCCCAATAGCCGGAATCAAAACCAATTGCGGGTCTATAAAAAGATTGATGCCATCGGAAATCCGGAAATTCAATTGCACACCAACTTTTGTGACAAAACTCATGCCGCCTTTGTGTCTGGGACTCACCATGTCGCCAATATTTATAATTCCGACACCTACGTATGCCACAGGATTGAAAACACCGTT
>BNTU01000070.1 GCA_025996835.1 Bacteroidia bacterium | reverse complement strand
GGTGCCATCTTCACCACCAACGGCACGCTGGCGTGGGCTGCCCCACCTGCCCCGACATTGCTTTTTCACGGCAGTGCCGACCGTGAAGTGCCTTACGGCATGCTCAAAATGGGCGCTGTCAACGGAATAGGAGATGTGTAGAGCGTAGCCTTTTCCGAAGGTTCCGAACCGTCTAAAGTGTAATAAATGCTTGCGCCGGGAGTGGCAGAAACCAAATCGGCGGCGGCTTTATTTTCAAACAAATCCAGGTCTTGCGTTGTGGTGGGAATGGACACTACCAACCCTTTGGTCTGCGAATAGGGATAGGTCTCTTCCGCAATGCCGCGCGTGAGGTTGGGTTGTTTGCTCAAAGTGAAATCCAGCGTGCCGCCTTCCATCAATTGTGCGTAAGTAACGTAATTGTTCGCTATTTCTGTGCCATTGAGTGTCACCTTGTCGATGTAGATGTTTTTGTCGGGGTTATTCGCCTTAATGGTTAAGGTTTTGCCGTTTCCTAATTTAATGGTGGCTTGCGGGAAAAGCGGCGTGGTGAGCAAAATCTCATCTGTGCCGGGAGAAACTTGGTACATACCCAAACTGCTCATGATATACCAAGCCGACATTTGTCCGCAATCTTCGTTGCCAATAATTCCTTCGGGGGTAGGTTGGTACATTTCGCGGAGGATGCGGCGGGTCAAGGCTTGCGTTTTCCAAGGCTGCCCCACATAGTTGTAGAGGTAGGCGATGTGATGGCTCGGCTCGTTGCCGTGTGCATATTGCCCGATTAAACCCGTAATATCTTTCAATTCTTCGGGTATCCGGGATTCTATAATAAACAGACTGTCTAATTGCTCCACAAAAGCTTCTTTTGCACCAAAAAGTTGCATCAAACCATTCATATCGTGCGGCACCGAAAAGCGGTATTGCCAGGCATTTGCTTCCGTATAAGCCTGCTCCGGTATAAACTGATTGAACACATCCCAACTGCCATTCTCTTTTTTCCCTCTGAAAAATTTGGTATCGCCGTCGAATACATTGATATACGAAAGTGCCCGTTGCGAATACTCCTGATAGTCAGCCTCATGACCCAAGTCTTTCGCAAGTTGGGCGATACACCAATCATCGTAAGCATATTCCAGTAAGCAGGACACCGATTCTATTTTTATATCGGAAGGGATAAAGCCGTTCTTCACATAGAAATCGGAGCCTTTGCGGTTGATATTGGACGACACTTTGAGGGCAGCCAACGCCCTCTCGGCATCCCATCCCCTGATGCCTTTGCGGTAGGCATCCGCAATCACCGATGCCGTGTGGTAGCCAATCATACAGTAGGTTTCCCCCGCCGAAAGCGTCCAGAGCGGTAACTCGCCGCTCACATCATACCAATCGAGGAAAGAATTTATCATATCGTTCACCAATGCAGGATTAGTGAGGGTTACTAACGGATTCCAAGCCCGATACGTATCCCAGAGCGAGAAAGTCGAGTAACTTTTCTTGGGGGCATTGGCATCGCTCACGATGTTCGGCACGACTTTTGCGTGGTATTGAGCCGTATAAAAGTTCTTTTTATCCACCTCCGAGCCTTCCACGATGATGTCGGACACAGCCGTGTTCCATTGGTCGTGAGCCTGCGTGCGCACCGCATCGAAATCGAACCCGCTAACATCGTGCTCCAGATTGTTGCGCGCCGCGGCTTCGCTCACGATAGACAGCCCTACCCTCGCGATGATGGGTTTGCCGTCCGAAACGCCGAAGTTGAGCCGCATCACCTTGTCGCTGAGGAGGTCTGCCGCTTGGAAGTTTTGGGAAAATTGAGCCACGAAATAAATCGCCTGGTCGGGCGTCCAACCCTGTGTGAGGCGCATCCCCGCAATCTCGTTGTCGGAGCGTGTTTCCAACGAGGCAGCATCAATGGCATCTCCGCCCAAGACGTGCGCCAAGTCGATGATGATGTTTTGCTCTTTGCCTTTATTATAGGTATAGCGATGCAGACCGGCGTATGTCGTCGCGGTCAGTTCAGCCTGTATTCCCTCTTCCTTGAAATTGACGGAATAATAACCGGCGGATGCCGATTCGTTTTTGTGCGAGAAAGCGAGCGGCTCAAAGAAATAGCCGGAGGCTTGCAGTTTCGCCTCGCGCGTGGTGGGATGAAACAGGATGTCGCCCAGGTCGATACACCCCGTGCCGCTCAGATGCGTGTGCGAAAAGCCCAGTATCGTGTTGTCGCTGTAATGATAGCCGCTGCAAGCGTCCCAATCGCCCAATCGCGTGTCGGGACTGAGTTGCACCGCCCCGAAAGGCACCGTAGCACCCGGATAGGTGTGCCCGTGAAAGCCCGTACCAACGAACGGGTCAATGTAATCAACCGGCTGTTTGTTGCCGGAGGAGCACCCCAGCAATGTCAGCAATAAAAGTGAAGAACAAAACTTTTTCATAACTATACAATACTAATTTAGCCGATTTTTTTTGAAATTGTCAATTTGTTGTGTTTGTAACAAATTGGTTTTCAATAAATTACGGGCGTTTTGTGACCCCGGAGGGGCTCGAACCCTCGACCCAATGATTAAGAGTCATTTGCTCTACCAGCTGAGCTACGGAGTCATTTTTTTGCTTAGCGGCTGCAAAGGTACGAAATAGTTATGAGTTTTGAGTTATGAGTTATGAGTTTTTTTGAGTTTTTTCAAAAAAAAAACTAAAAATGCCGTTCCACCCACCCCACAAACTCATAACTCATAACTCATAACTCAAAGAAATCCCCACGCTCGCAGGAAATAGATGAATAGGAAGATGGTGAGGCAGGAGCCTGCTGTGGTCATGACTACAATTTGGCCGGCGAGTTCGCCATCGTTGCCCATATTTTTTGCCATGATGTAGCCTGCCATGGCTGCCGGGGTGGCGAAGAGGCTGATTAAGACGGCTAAATCTACTCCTGTGAAGCCCATATATATGCACACGCCGAGTGCAAGTGCGGGCACTACCACTAACCGCAACGCACTCACGCATATTACTTTGGTGAGACTGCCTCGCAAGGCACTGAACTGAAATTCGCCCCCCATCACCACCAACGCCAGCGGTGAGGCTGCGGCCGCCAATTGCGACACCGGCAAATCAATGACGTGAGGCAGTTCTAAGTGCACATAACCACCCAAAAGCCCAAAGAAACAGCCAACAATCAGCGGATTAGAAACCATGTCGTAAAGCAGTCGTTTCAGCGACAGTTTTTGCGTTCGGTCTTCCGAAAAAATGGATAAGATGATGACCGCAGCCACATTGTAGAACGGAATCATAATGCCCATCAGCATGGAAATATGTTCCACGGCAGCGGTGCCGTAGATACCTTTCGCCAATGGCATGCCATAAATCAAAAAATTGCTGCGATAAATGCCCTGTATAATGCTGCCACGTTGCCCTTTGCGCTTCACAATGAACGGAACAGTCAAAAAAGACAGTATAATAACGGCGGTGATGCCGATGAAACTGGCAGAAATCAGTCGAGTGTTGGAAAAATCACCCATGTAAGACGTGCGAATGTCCTGAAACAGCATCAACGGCAACAAAAACTTGAACACAAACCAGTTAAGTTGCCCCAAAAACGCCATCGAAATAAAGTGAACCCGCCGCAAAATATACCCGCTCGCCATCAAAACGAACAGCGGCGTGACCACATTGACCGAAAAAAGCAGATTTTCCATTGCGGGTGCAAAATTACATGAAAATTCCGAGATTTCCAAGCACAAAAATAAAAAATTGTCCGAACCATGATTTTCACAAGATTTTCAAGATTTACAAGATTATAATCGTGTTAATCTTGAAAATCTTATGAAAATCGCGGTTCAGACATCTCATATTTGTCTTTCCCGATAAAAATGACGGAAAGATAGCGCACATCGGTGCGACCGGCGAACAGGTGCGATTGGCGGTATTTTTCTAATTGAGCACTTGCTTCTTTGCGGGTTTCCTTCACGGATTTGGCATTCGATTTTTTGACGTATTTGATTTCCCAAACCCATTCCCAAGGGATTTCGGGCAACAATGGACTGCGCTTAAGCCAAATATCGGTATAGCCCGTAGAAACTTCCATCTCGGTAATTGGAACGTACAACAGGCTTTGAAACAGGTTGTTCAACAGAATGATTTTCAAATACTTTTCATCAAAATTTTCCAAATCACGGTTAGACAACCTGCTGATGATATTGTTACTCATATAATCCAAAAACAATGTTGGGTTTCCGCGATAGGCTAACTCCCGGACTGCAATTTTCATAGTAGAGAAATCAATCAACACATTCTCATTATTCGCTTTTGTCAGCCGGGCGATGTATTCCCAGTACAGCGTTCTGATGGAATAGTTGGGGATTTTCAATCTCAATGTTCCATATTCTTCCTTGTCGATGGTCAGCAAACCCATATAAAACAGCAGAGAGACGAAATAATCGTCATCGTTGAGCATATCAATGGAAAACTTTTTCAGTATATCCGAAATAATGCCACCATCTTTGACAATTCTTATCAGCATTGCACGGTTGCTGTCGTTTTGTGTGAGTTTTTGCAATCGCCCGTAATCGGTTTTCAGATTCAAGTCAATGATATCTTCCGGCGGTTGTTGCCTCCTTATTATCTGTGCAAAGAAATAAAGCATCATAGCCGGATTATATACCCGATGTGCTCCGTCTTTATGAAACAGGTAGCCGTTGTAGTAAGCCTGCATATCAACATTGATATATTTTTCTTCGACACCTGTTTCTCGCATCAGCCACTCTACCTCTTCTTGTGTAAAACCCATCATCTCGTTGTACTGAGGCTCCAATGTCAAGACAGTCGCGATGTTGTATCCGCTCGTGAGGTCGTCGAGCATCACCGGCGAGATACCGGTGATGAATGTGCGGTTCACGAGGGACGACTTGGCACCATCTTTCAATCTTTCGTAGAAATCACGCACGATACCGTTGGCGGCTACCATTGCTTTGTACAAATTCTTGCCTATCCTGTCACCCATCGCAATCAAGTCGTTGGCAAAATGGTCGTATTCGTCGATGATGATATATAGTTGCTTACCTACAGATTTTATCGCATTAAAAGCGATTTGTAATGAACCGATGCCAGGTTGTCTTTGTTTTATTTCTTGAATAAGCGTAGCACTATCGGGAATAATGGTGCGATAAGTATCAATAAAGTCACAAACTGTAAGTTCCACTTTTCCGGAAAAAGACTTCACAAATTGTTCTTCGCCGGAAGTATCCAATCCTGAAAAATCAAATTTCAGTATGGCATACATGTTTCTTTCCGGCGTAGGATGCTTGCCAATATAAAGGTCGCCAAACAACTTGTCGAAATTTTCCGCCTCATTGAGGTCATAATAATACGACAACGTCATAAAAAACAAACTCTTGCCGAATTTGCGCGGACGGATGAAAAACTGGTTTTTGTTGCTCTCCTGTTCCAACATCTCAATGTATTGTGTTTTATCCACATAAGCATAATTCTCAAGAATTATGCTCCTGAAATCCGAATTGCCGTAAGGCAGTCGCTTGTATTTTTTTGCTTCCATTGTGCTAATAATTTTTTTGCAAAGATAAACATTCTCTATCACTTCACCAATTCCTTCAAACTAATTTTCCCCTCATAAATCGCTTTCCCAATAATCACCCCCGGAATATGCGCAGCATCCAATTTGTGCACATCATCAATGCACGAAACGCCGCCGCTGGCAATCAAATGACATTCTGCATCGGCAGCCATAATCTGCTTGTAGAGGTCAATATTGGGACCCGTCAGCATCCCATCGCAACTAATATCGGTGCAAATGACCTTGGAAATGCCTTGTTTGCGCCATTTTTCGATGAAGGGGAGAATTTCTTCGTTGCTGTCTTCCGTCCAGCCCGTTACGGACACTTTATTGTCGCGGCAGTCGGCACCCAGAATGATTTTGTCGGCACCGAACTTGTCAATCCAGCGTTGAAACAGCTCCGGATTGTGTACGGCAATACTGCCTCCGGTCACCATCTGCGCCCCACAATCGAATGCCACATTGAGGTCGAAGCCCGATTTCAGCCCGCCGCCAAAATCAATAACCAGCGAAGTGTGCGTAGCAAGCCGCTCCAGCACATCAAAATTGACAATGTGTTGCGCTTTGGCACCGTCCAAATCCACCACATGCAGGCGGCGAATACCGTGGGCTTCAAACATTTTAGCAACCTCCAACGGGTCTTCATTATACACCGTCTTCTGCGCATAATCGCCCTTGGCGAGCCGCACACACTTGCCATCCAAAATATCTATCGCAGGAATTATCTCTATCTGCATAATTAAAACTCCTGCCCAAGTATGAAATGAATTTGCGACCCTGAGATGTTGCTCGATGGGGTTGGGCGGTCGAAACCATACGCCCAATCCAGTCCCATCAACCCTATCATGGGGAGGAAGATGCGGACTCCTATGCCTGCGGAGCGTTTCAAATCGAAAGGGTTGAAAAACTTCGTTTGCGACCACGCATTGCCCGCTTCCACAAACGTTAAACCGTAAATCGTTGCCGACTGTTCGAGCATGAACGGGTAGCGCAACTCCAAACTCAGGCGTGTGTAGGCATAGCCATCCTGATTGGGGGTGAGCGAACCGCCCTCGTAGCCACGCAAGCCGATGGTTTCGTTGGCATACATCGTGGAGTAGCCGGTCATCCCGTCGCCACCCATGTAGAATGTTTGGAACGGATTGTATTTGTTTGAGTTATAGGAATTTAAGAAGCCGTATTCGAGGCGACCCATGATTACCGGTGTCCGTTTCGGACCGTTGTTGATAGGCAACTTTGTCAATGGAATGAATATCTTGCTTTTGAATTTCACCTTGTAATATTCAATCCATTTGAACATAGCCGGGTCGTATTTTTCCATCGAAGCATAATCGGTGTTGTCAAACAATGAATAGGGCGGCGTGCCATTCACCGACAGCGAAAAAGTGGAACCTGAACGTGTGTAGAGCTGATTGTCTATTGAACTGCGCCCCAAAGTCAAGCCCAACGAAAATTCATTGGCATTGCCGTTTTGCACCACAAAATACTGCCAATTGTGCATTATATAACGCTGATAGCCAAGCTCTGCCGACAAGGTGAAATACATATCGGGCCAATTCAAACGGCGACTGTGACCGACAGACATGCCAAGTATTTCCATGGATGTGTTGTCGTCATAAGCCAAATCGCTGTAGCCGTAACCACTGCCATAGCCGCTGCCGTAGCCGTAGCCGCCGTAACCATACATGCTGTTCGTGTATGAACGCGAATCCACACCGGTTTGCCTCATATAGAACGCGCTGACCGACAGTCCGTTAGGTCGTTTGCTGCCGAGCCAGGGTTCCATAAATGAAATGCTGTAAGATTGATAATACCGCCCGTTCGTTTGCCCACTGATGGACAATGTTTGCCCGTCGCCTCGCGGGAAAATGCCCTTGTGCGCACTCGGATACAGCAAATTTTTAATGGAAAAGTTGTTAAAAGATAAGCCTACACGCCCCACAATACCGGTTTGCCCATATCCTAACGAAAATTCGACTTGGTCGCTGCCTTTGGTGGTCAGGTTGTAGGTCAAATCCATTGTACCGCTTTGCGCGTCAGGCACTTGCTGAACTATATCGGGTGCCTCCATATCGAAATGCTTCATATTTCCCAACATACGATACGATTCTATCACCGCATCTTTGCTGTAAAGTTGCCCGGGCTTTGTGGTTAATTCGCGGCGGATAACGTCTTCATACACCACATCGTTGCCTGTGATATTGACTCGGTTGATGGTGGCTTGCACACCTTCCGTGATGCGAATTTCCAAGTCAATCGAATCATTTTCAATCTGCACCTCCACTGCATCGGGATTCGCGAATATATAGCCCTGATTGTAATACGAATTGCCAATCGACTCATCATCAGCCATCAGCTTGTCGTTCAATTTTTTCTGATTATAGACATCGCCCGACTTCATATCCAGCACGCGGCTCAACCCCTCTGTCGGGTAAACCGTGTTGCCCACCCACTTCACATCGCGCAGGTAGTATTTGTGACCTTCCTCCACGGTGACGAACACATCCACTTTTTTAGACACATCGCCCTTTTTATCCAACACCGGAGCCACGCTGTCCGCCACAACACGGGCATCACGGAAGCCGGATTCGTTGTATTTGGCAACGATATTACCCAAATCTTCGGTATAATCCTCGCGATTGAACTTGGTGGAACGCAGCCACTTACGCGTAAATTCCTTGAACGGCACGCGCTTCCCAAACACAGGGTAATTGGTCTTTTTCATCGCAATTCGTATGTCGGAAGCCTTAATCGCATCGTTGCCAAGAATATGCACCTTGCGAATTTTGATTTTTTCCTTCTTATCAACGGTGATGTCCAAAATGATTTTGCCGGGGTTAGACACATCCGGTTTCTGCTGAATTTCAACCGTAGAATTGTTAAAACTTTTCTTCTCAAAAAAATCTTTCGTGCGCTTGCGTATGCGATTGAGAATATTAGGCGTGATTTGCTGCCCCCGAAAAACACCCACGTAAGGCTCCAATTCCTCCCGCTCACCCTTTTTAACGCCATGAAACACCACGCTGGAAATAATAGGATTGGGCTTAAGTTGAACCGTCAGCCACACGCTATCCTCGCTCAACCGAGAGGCTAAAATTGTCACATCCGAAAACAACCCCGTCTTCCAAAAAGCCTTCTGAGCAGCCGAAAGCTCCTCGCCCGGCACCTTCACCTTCTCGCCCACAGCCAACCCCGAAATGCCCACCAGCACATAATCCTGATAGCCATAGTTCTCCACGCCCGACACCTTAATATCGGCAATGGCGTATTTTTTAGAGCCGCTCAACGTGTATTTGATGTCGGGCACCTCATACATGGCAGTGTCTTGGGCAACCACAACGGTTTGGGCAACCACATCCTGCACAATCGTGTCATTTTGAGCAACATCGTTTTGTGCAACCGCAAAAGTTGCCCCTACAAACAGCAACACCGCTGTCATTGCGACCCGCAATCCATTTATCGTCATTGCGGGCTTGACCCGCAATCCCCTGAAAATTATTCTATATATATTATTCATTTGCAATTATTTACATCTTCTATTTGCTCACTCGTTTTCCCAAATCGCCGCTCGCGGGTTTGAAAATCTGCAATTGCTTCCTTAAATCGGTCGGCGCGAAAATCCGGCCAGTAGATGTCTGTGAAATACAATTCTGCGTAGGCTAATTGCCACAGCAGGTAGTTGCTGATGCGCTGTTCGCCTCCTGTGCGAATCAGCAAATCGGGGTCAGGCATCTGTTTTGTACACAGGTAGTTGGGGAAATTCTCTTTCGTTATTTCGTCCAATGTCAACCTGCCTTGCCGCACCTCTGTTGCCATCATTTTGGCGGCATTGGCAATCTCCCAGCGGGAGGAATAGCTCAAGGCGAGTGTCAAAACCAAGGCTGTGTTTCCGGCTGTTTTGTCGATACACTCCTGCAAATTGTCGCGCGTGTGTTGCGGCAGGCGGCTCAAATCGCCAATCACACGTAGCGACACGCCGTTTTTCATCAAATCTTCCGTTTCGCGCTGCACCGCAATCACCACCAACTCCATCAGCGCATCCACTTCGGCTTGCGGACGGTCCCAGTTTTCGGTAGAGAACGTGTAGAGTGTCAGGTACTTAACACCAATTTCAACGGCTGCCTCCACCACTTTGCGCACCGACACCACCCCTTCGCGATGACCCTCATAGCGGTCAAGCGCGCGTTGTTGTGCCCAGCGTCCGTTCCCATCCATTATGATGGCAACATGCTTCGGAAGTCGTTGTATATCACTCATATTCTTATCAGTTATCAGTTACCAGTTACCAGTTATCAGTTACCAGTTATCCATTTTCAATTACCAATTTACCAATTACCAATTTTCATTTACCCAATTATCAACTACCTAATTGGTAACTGGTAACTGGTAACTGCTATGGTTCGCAGCATCCATCTGTTCTCAGTCCTATGTCCCATGTGATGGTGAAGAGGACTGTGTTGTAACTATCGTTGTTTTTGAATGTCCCTCCGCCTGTTTTGTACGGGTCATTCAAATTAAATTTTTCTTTCTTGTCCGGTGTATCAAAATCGTCGCTAAACAATTGATGCACTGCCACTTCCAATCCTAAATTCAGCCTGTTCATCAGTTTGTATCGCAACCCCAAACCCAGAGGCAGTTGGAAACCAAAGAACCTGTCTGTACCGCTTGCGTACGTCAAGCCCAATCCGGCGAAGATGTAGGGCGTGATTGGACTGGTGTTCAGATACGCGTATTTGTCGCTGTAAGGCACAAAATTAAACTCTATATGTCCTCCCAATTCCACAAATATGCGTTCAAAACTTGTCTGTGCATCGTATGGGAAAACATTTTTAACATTCTTTGTGTCGCCGTTCACCCGTCCGAGCAGCAAATCTGCCGCCATTGACCATCTAAAATTCAAGTTTTCCCTAAAAACGACCCCTACTGCGGGGTTGAAATTGAGAAACATATCGTTCATGTTGGCATCGCCCATATAATTTGCCGCACCTGCCGCACCACCAATTTCATATTTATATTCCTGTGCAACCGCCGCTGCACAAGTTCCTGCCAAAAACAGGCTTATCATTATTTTTGAAACTGCTTTCATTTTATCTTCCATTGTGTCATTGCGGGTTTGACCCGCAATCTCCCGAAAGTATAACGCAAAAATCGCTTCAAAATTGTACTTTCATCATAATCGCGAATTTAACGCCGCCCGCCAAACATCTGTCCCATCAATAATGTAAAAATATCGCCCGTCCGCGTCCACTCTTACCTCAGCATTTTTAATATTAACCGGTACATTCGCCTTGGAGGGCTTCGTTTTCCACGTCACACCTCTATCAACTGAATACCAAACCTGCCTGTTATAGCTGCCGTTCAAATATTGCCCGTTGATAAACCAGATTTCACCATTATATATAAAGGTATTACCGCCGTTGATTTTTGGCAACGGTGCTTTTGAGTTTTTGGAAAGTTCTGCCCAAGTTGTGTCCTGCTTAGCCCAGACGGTATTGTAATTGGCAGTTGAATTTCCACCGACCAGCATAATTTGTTCAACAATACCAAACTGCATATATATGGTGTCATAATCGGAAGTTGGAAAATTATCCGGCAGTGGATTAGGCAAAGAGAATGTTGGTAGTGGTAGTGTTGGTGCAGGCGGCACATCGCTCAGCGAAACTCGCTCATACTGAACAGAATCCGGGTCTATCCGATGCACATTCACCGACAAGGTATAATGCTTAATCGTAGTCCCATCCGCCGAATACATATTAAAGCCGGTCGTGTCGTTGAGCGCAACGGTCAACGAATCTTCCGAAGCGACCCACATACTATCCACAGTCAGCATCATCGCATAACCCGACACCGAAGTGTAGGTCACTTTCACCCGAATGCTGTCTCGTTCTATCAGGGATTGCTGAAAAAAAGGCGTCCCGAAAGGCAACGAATCGTGGTTGTAAACCTCGCCCATAACTTGGTCGATGCTAAATTTGGCGGCTGTCAAGACCGACAACGAGTCGTGAGCCACCGAGAAGGTGAGAATTTGCGCGTTCTCAAGATTCAAATACTCGGTGGTCGAGGTGCCATCATCAAGGCATGAAACCATCGTCACACATCCCCCAAGCAGCAAAAGTGCCCCTATCTTACAATTCAACTTTTTCATTTTTTGTCATTATCAAAAACTTTCCGCGTGCAAAAGTAGTGTTTTTTTACGACAATTCGCATTTATTTTGTACCTTTGCGAACTAATTTTAGAAAAATTATGAATAAAAGACTCACAATCGCCCTTGTGGCGCACGACCAGCGAAAGGCTGACATGGTAGAATGGGCGGTTTTCAATGCCGATATGCTGTCGCAACACCAGTTGGTGTGCACCGGAACGACAGGCAGCCTGATTAAAGAAGCATTTGCAGAAAAGGACATTCACGCAGAGGTGACGTGTATGCACTCCGGTCCGCTGGGCGGCGACGCAGAAATCGCCGCCATGGTGGTGCGCCACGAAATCAACCTGGCAGTCTTCCTGATTGACGACCTGAACCCGCAACCACACGAAGCCGACATCCAGATGTTGCTAAGGCAGTGCCGCGTGCACAACGTCCCAATAGCCTGCAACAGATACAGTGCCGATTTGATGATTACCAGCGGGCTGTGGGATGTGTCCGACTATGTGCCTTCTACGCCGCGGTATATTAAGTTTGAAAGAAGTTAGAGTAAAAAAACAATGAACTTTTGGAAGTTCTTAGCAACAGTGTGATGGGTATTCGATATACATTTTCCGGACATGAATCTTTTTATTGTAAATTCCTTTGGTTAAAAAAGGGATATGATTTTGTGTCGGCAAGTAAAGATTTTAATTCGCCTGATGCCGTTGCGAATTTAGGAGTTGGAAAAAATATGGTTGGTTCTATTCGCTATTGGTTGAGGGCTTTTGGTTTGATAGAGGATGGTCATGCAACAGAAATTGCCGACTATATTTTTAACAATGAAAACGGGAAAGACCCTTTCATTGAGGATTTAGGCACATTGTGGCTGTTGCACTATTTGCTTGTGAAAACTGGATTGGCAAGTATATACAAACTATTTTTTATTGGTTTTCATAAAGAAAAAAACAATGAATTTAGTCGCGAAAAATTGTTGAGTTTCTTAAAACGTAAGAGCTTTGAAACCGATTATTCCAGCTTGTATAACGAAAATACGGTCAAAAGAGATATTGGCGTGTTACTTCAAAACTACACGATGCCCGAACAAGGCAAACCTAACGAGGATTATTCCGCGTTGCTAATAGACTTGAATCTAATTCGTCAGGCAGATGGCAAGACGTATTATTTCAATGTTAGAAGTAAAAATGAACTAATGCCCGAAATCTTTTTATATGCTATTCTTGATTGGAAAGGAAAAGACAAAACGGTCGATTATGAGGCAATGTTTGATTATTTTGGTGGAATTTTTTGCTTAACACCCGCCGAATTGATTGATGCCTTGCTTGCATTGACTGAAAAACATCCCGATTCATTGGCTTTTACAGACGATGGAGGAATAAAGCAATTGCTGTTTATCAAAGAGTTAGACAAACAGGAAGTATTAAACAGTTATTACGACAAGATATGAAATTTTCCCTGTCCACAAATATAAAAAGCGTGCAGTTGAATGATTTTCATTATATTGCTACGGCAAACGCCCGCAGGGTACTTGGTAGTATTATCGCTGAATATGATTCAGGTGTCCGCAGTTTCACGATGATTGGCACTTATGGTACAGGCAAATCAAGTTTCCTGATAGCATTAGAAAGAGATATGGCTTTATCAACCAATCTGTTATTTAACAACAAAGGGCAATTTAATAACTACAAAAAATTTCATTTTATCAATATTGTCGGCGAATATACAACACTTTCCAATCTTTTGAGAGATGAATTGGAAATAGACGGCACAAACTCAAAAGAAATTTTTGCTCAGCTTGATAGAACACTTAAATCTCATAAAGCGCAAAACGAGTTTGTGTTGATTGCAATTGATGAGTTTGGAAAAATACTCGAACATGCCGCCAACCACAGTCCAGAACAAGAACTGTATTTCGTGCAACAGTTGGCGGAGTTTATCAATCATCCTTCACATGACAATGTATTGCTGATTACTACATTACATCAGAATTTCGGTGCTTATGCAAAAAAACTGACTGAACAGCAAAGGAATGAATGGGTTAAGGTAAAAGGGCGTTTCAAGGAAATTGTGTTCAGTGAGCCTATTGAACAGTTATTGCATTTGGCAGCCGAACAAATCACTACTTCTAATCGAAAAGTCATTGCAGACAAGAATTTTGATAAATTATTTCAATTAGCAAAAGAAACACGCTTTATAAATAACGATTTAGATATACATGTAGCCAAGCGATTATATCCTTTGGATATATTTTCGGCTGTTGCTCTTTCTTATGCAATTCAACGGTACGGACAAAACGAGCGTTCTCTGTTTTCGTTCCTGATGTCCAAAGACGATAATTCTGTCAGTAATTTTGAGCCTTCTGCCACAAAAACATACAATCTTGCAAACGTCTATGATTATGTGATTTATAATTTCTATTCATATCTGTCGGAGGTTAATGCAGATTCGGCAAATTGGCGGGCAATTCGGGTAGCATTGGAAAGGGCGGAAGAAATATTGGACATTGAGAAAGTTGATGATGCCATTAAAATCATTAAGACAATCGGTTTATTGAATGTATTCGGCACATCTTCTATCCTTTTTAATCTTGATGCTCTATGTCAATATGTATACATAGCATTAGATATATCCAACCCTAATGCGCTTATCAAGGAACTCGAAGCATTAAAAATTATCCGCTATGCCAAATATAAATCACAGTATTTCCCTTTTGAAGGAACAGATGTCAATATAGAAGATGAACTATATAAGGCAGTAGGACAAGTGCCTCGCCCGATTGATATTCTTGACGATTTAAATGCGTGTTTTTGATTTTCAGGCAAAATATATGATTGCGGTTTTATAGTCCCTTTTGTAGAAACCAACTCAAAATTGTAAATTTCAGCATTTAAGTTTTTATTCGCAACTTTTGATATATCAATAAATTTGGTAAGGGCGATAAAAAGGTGTCGTAGTGTTTCTATCAGCAATGCAATCTCGTTGTCTTTAATGGAAACTAACGGTTTGTCAAATATGACAAAACAAGTTGATTCATACCAAAGTGTTTTATCAAATTGAGGCATAAGCAATCGGTTGTGAAAACTTTTTTGTTTATTAGATAACAGATTAGTTTTTACCCCTTTAAATCTACTTTCGATTTCCGTTTTATAATCCGCAAAATTACCTGATTGCAGTCCTAAAGCTTCAATAACATTTTCTTCAATTTTATTGATAAGATTGGGATAGCATGAACGCAACTCCCTTATTGCATT
>BNTU01000069.1 GCA_025996835.1 Bacteroidia bacterium | reverse complement strand
ATATCAGAACTCTCACTCATATATATTATTTTTTTATAAAGATTCACTATTTAATAATTAACTTATATCATTCTGCATATAGTTTTAATTATTTCATGATATGTTTGAAATAAATTGTAAAATAATTTGCAAAATCTATGCTGCAAAGGTAACATTTTATTTGATATGCACCAAACTTTTTTGAAGTTTTTTTTGAAAAGAAATGAAATTGTCAAAAAACACTAATTTCAAATTTGCAATTCTGCAACATAATCCGTACCTTTGAGGCGATTTTGAGAAAAAATGAATGAAACAGCGAATTTACATAGACACTTCGGTCATAGGCGGTTATTACGATGTTGAGTTTGAAGCGGCATCGAAACAACTTTTTGCGCGCATTGTCAACAAGGAGTTTGATGTTTATTTTTCGGAAGTCAATGAAACTGAATTGCAGAATGCCCCACAACGAGTGAAAGGAATAAAAAGCTTAATCCCTGCCGATTGCTTCCATTTCATTGAAATCACCGAAGAAGCAAAAGCGTTAGCTTTGCAATATATTGCCGAAGGAGCACTTGGTCCAGCAAGCCGAAATGATGCTTACCATATTGCATTGTCGTCTGCACACCGGATAGACTGCCTGATTAGTTGGAATTTTAAACACATTGTCAATTTTGATAAAATTAAACTATTCAACGCCATCAATTTGCGCTTCGGCTACCCGTTAATAGACATACGCTCACCATTAGAATTTTTAAAATTATAAAATATGAAAACAACAGCAATCAAAGATTTTCACACAGTCGAATTTTTCCGTGCGATAAAAGAAAAAATGGCAGAAGCCACAGAAGGGATGTCATTACAAGAAGAACGCGCATTTTGGAAAAAAATGCGCGATGGGGAGATAAAGTTAGCATAGTGCACAGCTACACCTTAACCATCCGCACCATAATCTGTGTCAGCTCCTCAGCACTCTGTTTCAGCAATTTGAGATTTTCAAACAGCAGCACAATATCCTCATTTGCAACAGAATCGCTCACTGTATCAACCGCAGTTGCAGGTGTTGGAACAGCGATTTGTGAACCGGTCGGCTCATGTGTCAATCCATGTTCTCGCATCTGTGCAGCAAACATTAACTGCAACAAATCAGTAAACTTAACGCCTAAACACTCCGCAATGGCTCTCAAACGGCTATTATTGATAGTTGAACTGCTCAAAATGCGATTGATACTATTTTCGTGAACGCCAAGCCGCGCAGCCAAATCCCGCTTGGTAACGTGTTTTTCTATCAACAGTTTCTCAAAACCTGTCAACTGAATATCAGAACTCTCACTCATAGTTATAATATTTTTGATACATTTTCACTATTTAATAATTAGTTTATATCATTCTGCATATAGTTTTAATTATTTCATGATATATTTGAAATAAATTTAAAAATAGTTTGCAAAATCTCTGCTGCAAAGGTAACATTTTATTTGATATGCACCAAACTTTTTTGAAGTTTTTTTTGAAAAAAAATGAAAATAGAAAAACAATTTGGATAATTGTAATAAATACATTACCTTTGCGGCATGGAAACTGACGATAAAATTATACGAGTTGTTTTAAAATCGAATGAATATGAGTTGTATTTTAATTCATTAGATGCTAAAACACAGGTAAAATACGATTATGCTATACAACTTATGCAAACTCAAAAGGTTGTTAGTCAAAAGTTTGTAAAGAAAATTCAAAATACTGAATTTTATGAGGTACGTGTTTCCATAGGAACAAACGAGTATCGAACAATGCTGGTAGCCGTTGATAGTCCAAATTTTATGGAAGCCACACAGGTAGTGTTACTAAATTCATTTTTGAAAAAAGACAGTAAACAGTATACGAGAGAGATAGAAAAAGCAAAAACAATTCTTGAAAAGGAGGAAATAATATGAAATTCAACGAAGAAAAATTGGCAAAATTAAAAAGAGCTGATGAACATTTTGACAAACATTACGGCAAAGAGGGAACGCCCACACGTGAAGCATTCCACAGCCGCGCCATATCGTGGTATTATGCTGATATACTGCGCGATACACGCAAGGCAAAAAAGATTACACAAAAACAACTTGCCGAAAAAATTGGAAAGAAAAGAGAGTATGTTGCACTATTAGAAAAGGGTGAAACTGATATGCAGCTATCCACTTTCCTCAACGTTTCGCAGGCATTGGGCTTGAGGTTTGCGTTGGTGTAGAAAAAGCACAATTCAACGAGCAAGGTCAAACGCTCACTGTGTATCCACCTTAACCATCCGCACCATAATCTGCGTCAGCTCCTCAACACAGTGTTTCAGCACTTTGAGATTTTCAAACAGCAGCACAACATCCTCATTCACAACAGAATCGCTCACTTTATCAACCACCGTTGCAGGTTTTGGAACAGCTATTTGTGACCCGGTCGGTTCGTTTTCCAATCTGTGTTCCTGCATCTGTGCATCAAACAGTAACTGCAACAAATCAGTGAATTTAACGCCTAAACACTCCGCAATGGCTCTCAGACGGCTATTATTGATAGTTGAACTGCTCAAGATGCGATTGATACTATTTTCGTGAACGCCAAGCCGCGCAGCCAAATCCCGCTTGGTAACGTGCTTTTCTATCAACAGTTTCGTAAAACTTGTCAACTGAATATCAGAATTCTCACTCATAATTATAATATTTTTAATACATTTTTGCTATTTAATAATTAACTTATATCATTCTACATATAGTTTTAATTATTTCATGATATGTTTGAAATAAATTGTAAAATAGTTTGCAAAATCTATGCTGCAAAGGTAACATTTTATTTGATATGCACCAAACTTTTTTGAAGTTTTTTTTGAAAAAAATGAAATTGTCCATTATTGTTCATGAAAACTCACCCCTTTTTGCCCGAAGAAGCAATTTTTCGGGTGCTTATTTTCCTCTCCCCAACTCCGACACAATCATTGCATAGATGTCTTGCCATGGTTTAAGATAAAGGTGCGTAGAAATATCTGATAGTTGTTCAAAAACGGCGGAATGATAGATTATATCCTGTGCGTCAATGGTTGAATAGCCTTTTTCGCTGACAAGCGCAACGGAAAGTTCAGTAATTATATGTTCTATCTTGAAACGTGGTGGCTCATTGTATTCAAGCAAAAGTCCTATGGCGCATTCACTGCAAAAAGCAATTTGGTGTGTTGGTTCACGAGGGTACTCCAACTCTCTAATCAACTTTGCCAATCCGATGTGTTTATTTTTAAAAAGCTGGAATTGACGGAACATTTTATCATCAGCGACCGGTCCTTCCACAATATCATAATTATGTGGCGGGTCATCATCTTTTCGAGTGCGGTGGTACATCACAAATTGCGCCCATTCTTCGTTTACTCGGTCAAAACGCTTGATACGCAACTCAGGATTGGATACTGCAACAGCCTCCAAATCAAATTCAAATGCCATAACAGTAGCTCTCCCTTGAAATCGGCGAACTGCTTCAGCAGCTCGTTCTTCGGCATGTGCTTTGAATTTTGTGGTGTAAAAACCTTGCCCAAAATCGCGTAAAGGAGGACATTTGTCTATATCCACCCATTCAAATTCAACATTTGTGCCATGATATAATTTCATGCCGGTATGTTCCCTCCATTGTTTGAACACACTTGTTGGAGTGCTTCAAGGGTGTAAATAGGATTCTCGCAATGTGCCGTTTCATAGAAATCTTCAAGATAAGCCAATCCACCATATTTTTTCAAATAGTCGAACGAAACCGTTACGGGCAGCGAGTGGGCATCCGAAAATTCCATAATCATAAACGTAGTATAATCAATCACATTTCTAACCTTATTAATATTTTCCATAATTATCTATTTTCTGCCTGCAAAGGTAAGAATTTTATGTGAAACAAAAAATCCCCACCAAAAATGATGAGGATTCTAAAAAAGTTGGATTAGCAAACAAGGGATTGCGGACCATGCCCACAAAGACACGCAATAAAGCACACTCCGGCATATCTACACTTTAGCCATCCGCACCATAATCTGCGTCAGCTCCTCAACACACTGTTTTAGCAATTTGAGATTTTCAAACAGCAGCACAATATCCTCATTTGCAACAGAATCGCTCACTTTATCAATCGCAGTTGTAGGTTTAGGAACGGCGATTTGCGACCCGGTCGTTTCGTTTTCCAATCTGTGTTCCTGCATCTGTGCATCAAACAGTAACTGCAACAAATCAGTGAACTTAACGCCTAAACACTCCGCAATGGCTCTCAGACGGCTATTATTGATAGTTGAACTGCTCAAAATGCGATTGATACTATTTTCGTGAACGCCAAGCCTGGCAGCCAAATCCCGTTTGGTAACGTGCTTTTCTATCAACAGTTTCGTAAAACTTGTCAACTGAATATCAGAATTCTCACTCATAATTATAATATTTTTAATACATTTTCACTATTTAATAATTAGTTTATATCATTCTGCATATAGTTTTAATTATTTCATGATATATTTGAAATAAATTCCAAAATAATTTGCAAAATCTATGCTGCAAAGGTAACATTTTATTTGATATGCACCAAACTTTTTTGAAGTTTTTTTTTGGAAAAGTGCGTTATTTTTTTTGAGGTGCTCTTTTTAGCCGCGTAGAGGCGATATTACGCAAACCGTAGGTAAAGCACTACGGTATGGTGGGTGACACAAAGCTACACATAAAACGTTGGACTATCAAATAGGGGAGCGGGTCAAGCCCGCAATGAAACATTCTATTTTAGTTTTCCATTGCCCGTGTTAAATCACCAATAATCTGCTCAATAGTTGTAAGCAAAGGTTGAATCTCCTCTTTCAGTGTTCTGAATATTTCTTCGGCATCTATTTCAAAATAGTGATGGGCAATAATATCACGCATTCCCATCCAAAAGAATCATGCCATCGGGCGACGATGAGAACCCACTGGCAGAGGTAATATGCTGTGTTCTATCTTGCACGGTACAGAGTAAGTCTCGCACCCCGCGCAATTCATCTATGGTTAAGGTTTCGTCATACATAAATAGCATCGTTTACAATTCGTTGTTTAAAGCGCGGATTCATTCGGTCGTGTATACGAACAACATCAACAGGAAGCCCAAACAGGTCTTCCAGTTCACGTTTAATGCCGACAACGGTAAAAAGCGTTTGAGCCTCGCCCTCTATAACTACATCCACATCACTGTCAGCCCGCTGTTCCCCACGAGCCACAGAGCCAAAAATGCCCATACGCACGATGCCATACTGCATTGCATGTGCTTGTTTGTATTGACTAAGCATATCAAGATATTTATTGTTCGCTTTCATGCTGCAAAGATATGAATTTTATTTGATTTTCGCAATACAACAAAAACCTATTAAGTCTTAAAGACTTAACAGGTTCCAAAAATTGGCACCTATCGCTCTCCCACACGTAAATGCAGTACCATCGACGCTATCGGGCTTAACTTTGCCGCCTTAGCTACTCGGCTATGCCGCTGGCGCGAACAACCGGTTCACCAGAGGTCAGTCCAACACGGTCCTCTCGTACTAGTGTCAGTTCCCCTCAAATATCCTGCGCCCACAATCCATTCGTGCAGGTCGGAACTTACCCGACAAGGAATTTCGCTACCTTAGGACCGTTATAGTTACGGCCGCCGTTTACTGTGGCTTCAATTCAAACCTTCGCATTGCTGCTAAGCTCTCCTCTTAACCTTCCGGCACCGGGCAGGTGTCAGGCTGTATACTTGCCTGCCATCACTGACAGGCACCCCTTCTCCCGAAGTTACGGGGTCATTTTGCCTAATTCCTTAACCATGAATCACTCGAGCGCCTTAGTATTTTTGTGGAATTTGACGAAAATTTTGCATGAAATTGATTTGATAACAAAAAAATCAGTACTTTTGCATTGTTAAAAAAAATAGAACATGAAAAAGATTATAATTTCCGTTGTAATGATATTCTGCTTGCTGCTGTTTACAGCAAGCGGTATCTATGCGAAACAAAAAACTTTCACTCGCGAATACACCTATCAGGCAAGCGAGATGGACAGCAAAGTGAGTTCGCGAACCAATGCTACCGCTGAAATGCGCAACATCTTGTTGCGTGAGGTTGGAACTTACATACGTTCCGAACAACAAACATCTGTGAAGGGCAATACCCAAGACTACGCGGAAAAGATAGAAGCCATCACGGCAGGTATTGTGGAAATGAAAGTGCTCGAAGAAAAATGGGACTTCGGAACATACTACATCAAAGCCGAAATGACCGTTGACCCCGATGATGTGAACAAGCGTATTGCCGAAGTGCTCAATGACAAGCAATTGACCAAAGAGTTAGAAGATTCGCGCAAAAGAACAAGGGAAGCAGAAACCGAAATCGCAAAATTGAAACGCGAAATGGAAGCGCAGCAAAGACAATTTGCAAAAGAAAAAGATGCAACAAAAAAAACATTGGCGAAAGAACGAGACAGAGACTTGCAAGTTTCCTACAACAAGCAAATAGATTGGTTGAGTGCAGAAAAATACTATGACAAAGCACTGGTTGCTCATAATAATGGATTATATGAATTAGCCGTTGAATACTACCAAAAATGCACAGATATTTCTCCGCATTATTCGACATATTTTAATATGGGGTGTTCTTATGATGGGCAAAATAATTATACTCAAGCGATTAGTTGCTATCAAAAGGCTATATTGATGAACCCAAACTACGTTGAAGCATATTGCAATATGGGAACTGCCTATTACCGTTTAGGTAATGTCAATAAGCAACTTGAATGTTACAAAAAAGCAGCGCGGTTGGGGGATATTGGTTGTCAGAACTGGTTAAAGGGAAATGGATATAGTTGGTAAAAATGGAATCCAAAATTAATTTTAAAAAATATGAAAAAAAATGATGCAGAATATTGGTTTGGCAAAGGAATTGAGTTAAACAAAGCAGAACGATTTGCTGAAGCTGTTGAATGTTATGATGAAACCATTGTGTTAAATCCGGAAAACGAATATGTTTGGATTTGTAAAGGGAATGCTTTGCTTGCTTTGCAAAGATATGACGAATCTATCAAATGCTATGATAGAGCCATTGAATTAAATTCCCAAAACGAACATGCTTGGAATTTCAAAGCGAGTGCTTGCGCTAGTAAAGGTGGTGCATTGGTTGATTTACAAAGATATGATGAAGCCATTGAATGCTATGATGAAGCCATTAAATTGAACCCCAAAGATGAAGATACTAACCATTTCAAAGGAACTACTTGGATTCGCAAAGGATTTAAATTGTTTGATTTAAAGCGATATGAGGACGCGATAGAATGTTATGATAAAGCTATTAAATTGAATCCCAAAGACGAACATGCTTGGACTTTCAAAGGCAATGCGTTGTTTGAATTAAAACGTTATTATGAATCGATTGAATGTTACGATAGGGCTCTTGAAATAAGTTTTGAATTCAAATGGGGTTGGCATTTCAGAGGAATCGCTTTAGCCAAGTTGAAAAAATTTCAAGATGCAACAAAATCTTTTGATAAATCGGGGAGAAGTATATTAGATATTCTTATGTTAACAATTATTAATGATGAAGAGAAGAAAGAACTAACTCCTTACATGCTGGATTATGATAATCTATTCAAGGAAATAAAACCACAAATAGTTGCCAATGTTTTGACTAATGCCGATTTGGCTAAATACGAAGATGTGTATATTCGGTCTATTTTGATTATCCGCGAGTTACACGTTAAAGAAAGTAAAGAAAAAAATGTAGCGCATTATACAACAAAAGTTGCTTCACAAGCAATGTTGTTTAACGGTTCTATATTTCGATTAAGTGCCATCAATTATTGCAATGACCCCAAAGAGGGAATTACATTGCTTGATTATTTATTCGATGGAAAACAAACTCACAAAATGAAACAGGAAAATTATGGCGTTTTCGCAGGTTCTTTTACGTTTAATCACGATTACTTGAATCAGTTTCGACTATACGGGAAAGAGGAAAAGAACGAGGGAACGGGAGTAAGTATTGTGCTAAAAAACAGTTTTTTCAATAGCGAAGCTAAACTTGCAACACAATCTTTGTTTGAAAGTAATCCAAAACTTGAAGAAAACAAGTTTTCACTTTTTCGATGTATCTATATTGACCCTAAAACAGGATATGTGGCTGCGGTGGGACATAAAGAAGAATATCGTTTTTATGCAGAAAAAGAAAATGTTGATGATGCAGAGATTGAAGAATACCGGAAAAGTATTGATAAAGTATTAAAAAATGTAAGAGAAAAATTGAAAGAGTTGAAATATTTAATTGATGGTTTAGAGCCGGTTATAATAAATCAATTGTTGTTGAATTTACGTTATCTTACCAAGCATGTTGCATTTAAAGAAGAACAAGAGTGTCGGATTGTTGAAATAAAATCATTTACGGATAAAGATGTTCATCCAACAGATGATTTCAAACATCTGTATATTGAGTATTTAGACATACGGAATCATGTTCAGAAAATCCATTTTGGTCCAAACGCCACCGAAATGAAAGTGTATAGAGATATGTTAAGACATCATCGGTTAAAAATTGATTGTGAGAAGTCTGAACATCCTTTTGCTTAATTTCTAATTCAGGCAAAAAATAGTAACTTTGCAATTATTAAAATAGAGAAAGATATGAAAACAAAAACATTAGACAGAGAAACAAAAAATAAAATCACTTTTGTGACTTTTATTATTGAAAAATTTGCTTCAGCCTACAAAATGGATAGGCAAGCATCTTATCGGTACTTGAAAAAATACGGCGGTTTAGACTATATATTTGAATGTTGGTGGGCATTACATATCGACAATCCGTTTTGGGCGTTGAAAGATATTTACAAAGTTTGCCGTAACAATGGAGGATACCGATAAATGAAAGTATATCACGGGAGCAATACCTTATATAGACTTTGTGTGTGCTTCGCTTTGACAACTACAACGAGGCATGGCTTGATTTTATCATTCTAAACCGTAAGAATAAAACACGCAACTCTGCTCATGATTACGATATTATTGAGGGTCCCGTAGCTGACGATGCCGTTGCAGCACGAGTAAATGATTACCTGCAAGGAAAGGTATCAAAGGAAGATTTTCTTATTGAGTTAATTCATAAAAAGCCATCACACCAACTGTGTTTCTGCACTTTACAGTCGCTATTGATGCTTGAGCGGACTGACAACAAAGCCGAATGTGATATTTACCACATTGATGACCAAATTATCCAACAATTGATAACAGACAAGGAATTGTCCGACACTCAGGCAAGTAATCTATATTTTAATTCCCACACCTATAAGCAGTTAATTGATGAATCCACAGATATTTATCAAAAACCATGGACGGAGATATACCAGATGTTTTTGCGAGAATTGAACACCGCAACCTCCGACTTAGCTACCCGACTATGCCGCTGGCGCGACAACCGGTTCACCAGAGGTCAGTCCAACACGGTACTCTCGTACCAGTGTCAGTTCCCCTCAAATATCCTGCGCCCACAATAGATAGAGACCGCACTGTCTCACGACGTTCTGAACCCAGCTCGCGTGCCACTTTAATGGGCGAACAGCCCAGTCAAACTACCCACCATACATTGTGGGTAATCAGCATCTTCATTTTTTAATTCTCACATGAATAAAACTCATCATATCGAAAAATTAAAATAAAATGCTGATTAACAACAAATTATCAAATTTTATTCTCATTTTTTATTCTCATTTAATTTTTTTTAGCCAACAGATAAACTTTGGCTTTTTTTAGTCCTTCGGAAGAAATTATGCCCTCATCTTCCATTTTATACAAATATTTTCTTATTTCTTTAATCGGAACGTCTTCAATCCGTTTTTGAATATCAACACTTTTACTTTTAGGGTGCAATCGCAAATCTTCTTCAATCAACGCCACCAATCTGTGCGGCTCTACGGTTTTGAGTGAGGTTTTTATGTTGGTCTTTGAATTGACAATTATTTTCGGATTTATCAAAAACTCATTACCTTTCTTTATTCCTCTTGTGATGATGATGCCTAAATTTAGCAAACCATCCACATAACTTCGCAATCTTTTATTGTCATCCAATTGCAATAATTTATCTAATTCGGTGGATAATAACTTTTTATGTTGCGCTATCAATCCAAAAGCGATAAGGTTTTTCTGCGAAATATCATAGTTTTGAGTTACATAGTCCAAAATCGGAAGTGTTTCCTCATTGATGATTTTGGAAGTTTGAATCACCGTTGTACTATTGTAATCCGATATAATTTGAGGAATTTCTTTGGAATCCCTTGCGTTCAATTCATAAATCAGGTCATATCCCGACCCTTCGCCTTCCATCAGTTTCAAGTCGTGCATAACACGGATAAAGTGCGGATTGCGCCGTTGGCGGGCGTGCAAAATATTGTCTTTGGTAACACCCATGGGCAGTCCGCCCGGATTTGAAATCTCGAGCCTGTCGGGATAAACCTCTATCATTATATCGCCGGAAATAGTGAAACTCTTGTGTGCAAAGGCATTCAACAATAATTCACGGATGAGTTTGGGGTGATAATGGCGGATTTGCTTGCGAAACAAACCATCGGGAAACTCGTGAAAATAAGTCAGTTCGATGGCTTTCTTTTCAATATCCAAAAGCAGTTGTTCGGGATTTAACAGATTGTCGTGCCAATCTTCTTTTCTAATCTTTTTATCTAAATTGTCATACACAATATATTGAACAGTAATGGGATATGAAATACGACTGCGCTGTTTGGCATTGCCGAGCCACAAAATGCCGAGATAGGTTAAGAAGTCACCATCCACAAAATTGTAATTTTCAATAATTTCCTCATCCGTCATTTGCTTAATATGGTCTTTTACCCTGTCGGATTTTCTAATTTTATCGGCAAAATCTGCAATGCTATTGCTGTCAATATCGGTTATTTTCACTGTTTTGGGGCAAACCAATTCCCATTGATATCCCTGTTTTTCGTTCGCCAACCGATGAATATCCTCGCTTCGCACAGGCTCACATTTGTCGGCTATGCGCAGATAAATCTTCCCGTCCGAAGTGGTGGCGATGGATTTCATGGACGGGAACACAGCAATAGTAAAGTACTGACTGCCATTTTCATGCGTGAGCGTTTCTGAACTGCTTAATGCAACATTGAAGCACAAACTGCGCAATTTTGTAACCGCATCATTAATCTCATTCGACTGAATAATCTGATTTTCAGGCGGTTGCTTAGTTTTATCATCATACCCGATAAAGATTTTCCCACCTTGTGCATTGGCTAAACTAACACACGTGGTGGAAAGGTCTTTGAATCCCTTGTCGCCACTCCTTATTTTCAAAACACTTTTGTATTCTTCTGTCTGTCTTTCTGACATATTCATTGCTGCTATTTTTTCGTAATTCAATCGCCTAAAACACTAACTTCTAATTTCACCAACTCCATTTCAGGATTAGTCGTTACATTAAACACTCTTGCTATCAAGTATTTATCTGCTCTCGCCATTAAACTCAATTCACTCCCTGAAATGTATAAAGCCACTTTCTCCACATTTTTAGAATAAGGTGTTGCCTTGCTATCAACGTACATTTCTTTGCCGGATTCAATTATTTTGAAATCGTGGTCGGCTGCTGATTCTCCAGAAAGATTACGCCAAACAATTTCTACCTCATTGCCAATCTTAAATCCTGTTTTTGTTTCTTCAATAGGTTTATTATATTTTTCTTTATAAATACGCTTTAGTTCGTCAAAAACAAACATTTCGCCTTTTTTACCTAAATCTTCATCTGATTGATTGTACGTTCTAACTCCTTGATTTGGGATATTTTCTGGAATTTGCGGATTAATTAAGTTTTTGGGAATTAACGAAATGTCAAATTCTTTTTCTTCCAAATATTTTAGACTTTCTGCAAAAACATCAGACAGTAATACAGTTAACATACGCTCTGCATATCTGATATTTAGAAACTTACATAATGGCTCAACTAAACCATCTAATACCCTCGGTTTGTACCAATTCCCAACATAATAGAAATTATTATTGTCTGCGTAAGTGCTTCGTTCTTGTTCATCTTGTTCGTTGCCGTATGAGATATGAATTTTAGACGTTTCATAGAAAGAGATTTCAGAAAGTTTATTGTTAATTCGTTTAAATTCATCTTCCCATTCTTTTTTGCTTTTGGATTTTTCCACAGCAACCAACGCAATCAAAGGGGCGATATATTGAAGTTGTTGTCGCAAACTATCCATTTTTGCGATGCTGTTTGAAAATTTTGGTATTACACTATCAATGATTGTTACACCCCACAAATCAAATAATTCAATAATATTATTATTCGGTTTCTTTTCAATGTATATTAAGTTATCTGCATTAAAACCCTCAACCGTAACCAATGATAGCTCTTCTGTGAAATAGAAGCTGCTATCTTTTGCTAATAATTTGTTGTTATTTGCCCAATTCTTCAATTTGTCTTTTTCCGATGAATGCAAATTCGGCAATAACTCTGCCAACTTCTCATAAATCAGGCAAACACGCTTTTTGTTTTCTTTTTGTTCTTCTTCAGACAGATTTGTATCTTGCCAAATTTGTGAAAGTATTTCCAAATAATCATCCAACTCCAAATGTTTTTTGAATTTTAGTACTTCCATCCATTCGGGCGAAACGATGCCATCATAATCTAATACGGGTAAATATTTTCCTGCAAGGTCTTTAATTTCGGGGGTATTTATAAATATTTCACCTGCTATTCTACAGTTTTTATTAAGTGTTGGAAAAATATCCAAATTATCAACTACCCATTGGAAGTAGTTTGTTGGACAATTTTGTGAATCTAATTGTTCAGAAATTAAATGCCTGTCACAAAGCCCAGTTGAACCATGAACAGACATATTATCGTTAATGTTTGACGGGGAGTATTTGTCAAAAACTTTGCTAAAAAATAATTTAGAAAAACCATATTCTGTTGTATATTGCAAAAATGAAAATCCAGAAAAGGACATATAATTGGGTGAGAATCTATAACCCTTACCATCATCGGTGGTCCACCCTAAATATGAAATCCAAGAGTATTTTCGACTTGCTTCCCATACTTTTTCAAGAAATTCTGCATCAAATCGCGTTTTCCATTGGTCATTATAATCAAATCTAATAGAGCGGCTCGTTAATCTCACATCATCATTTACTCCAATTTTCAAAAAGAAAGTTTTCCATTCACTTTTTAAATCACTTTCGTTTAGATATTTTTCTGACACATACCAATCATTTTCGTAGTATGATTCTAATTTTAATGTCGGCTCATAAACATCTGATAAAAACGCCTCATTTGCACTAATAAGATTATTCTGTTTTGTCATAATTTTCAAATTCTGCAATTGGTCGTAATAACCTTTTAAATGTCCTTTTTTATGTGTATTAAATAAGTATATACCAACTTCAATAGCATTTTCTTCTGTTACAAAATCTTCATCGCCAATAATTGTTTTCTCAATAAAATTGGCATCCGTTGGCTCTTTTATACCCAACCTTTCGAGCCAACTTTTTATATTTTGGTTTTTATTGATTTCATTGAGTACTTCGCCATGAATTATACTAATTTCATTCGAGAAATCGTTGGAATATTCCAACGAGGGAAAATATATGTGCTCCGGCTTTTGTAGTTTTTCATTTTCGTCAAAAATAAAAGGAATACTTTTTAACCTCATATTCCAGTCGGCTTTGCTTTCATCATTCCCTCTATTTTGTGCTTGTTGTTGATACAGGAATTTTATTAAACTGAAATTTTCTGACAATTTGTGCTCTTGTGAAAAAATGTCGGAAGCGAAAAATCCGTCTAAATCTTTAATTTCAAAAGTTTCTACTCCTAACCGTTTCAATACACTAATTGGGTGCAAATGAGGAATAAAAGAAGATGCCGAAAAGTTTTTATTTTTTGTGCCGTTTAGATAATTGACAAGCGATTCTTTACTGAGAAAATCAGAGATATTTGTTTCGTCAAATAAGGCTTCCGACATTTTCAGCAACTCGCCCTCCAAATTTGGAATAAATTTAATAGTTTCGATTGCTTTTTCGAAACCGTCATTAAAATTGCATTCCAATTCATTGTATCCATTTAATTTTTGAGGAACAACACTTAGAAACTGCTTGTTGTATTTACTCTTTTTATCAGATAATTCAGCAAGCCACGCAAAATATTTTAATGAAATTTGCCTAAATATCCATTGATTCCAATCTAAATCTGCATGAATGTTCTGTCGTCCTGCATCGGTCAAAAAATTTGCATTAATTAAAAACGGCAAGTCATAATTGATAGATGTGGGTAAATATGTGAAAATTAGCCGTTTTTCTTTATCTGTTGCTTTTAGTTTGCCTTTTTCCAACTGAATGGCAAAAGATATTTCTGTCCGTTTTGATTCTCTCAATTTACGAGGGTATCTGTTATTGTCCCTAATGAACATTTGAATATTTTCCGTAATGTCAAATTGTTCCGTTTTAATAAGCCACTCACTTATTGTTTCGTTATTGCGCTTTAACAAGGTTGTATTCTCTACATAAGATTTTTCAAGTATTAACGCTTCTGTCGTGTTGATAGTAATTTTAATTTCTTTACTGCGCAAGAACAAAACTATTTGACTCTCAGAGAATAGTTCAGTCAAAGATTTCTTTAATCGTTCTATGCCATCGTGCCGTATTATTGTCGATACATTATATCCATTGTTTCCAAATACAGATAAATCTTTCAATTCGTTGGGTATTTCTGCACATATAGGAATAATTTGCCATGGCATTTTTATTTCATCGTCTTTATTGTCGTCTTTCCTTTCATCTTTCCATTCACTTTCACTTCCCCATTTATCATTCCATTTGTTACATTCTTTTTTGTCAAATTTAAAACAATAATTACCCGACTTAATAATTACAAATTCAGAGTGGGCAAAAACGGACTTAAAACCAATTCCCTTAAATCCTGTTTTGTTCTCATCACCTTTTTTATTGCCGTCGCCAACACTGCAAATTGATTTTATATCACTTTCGGTAAATGACTCTCCTTTATGAGAAACAATGATATATTCGCTTGCGAAATCAATTTGAAAATCAAGTTTTCCTGTTTGATTGC
>BNTU01000068.1 GCA_025996835.1 Bacteroidia bacterium | reverse complement strand
AGCTGAAATTTTCTCTCTACATCGCCTCTTTTTCTCCTGTTGTTCCTGAATGTCGCCCCAAAATTTTCAAAAATCGGGCATAAAATTTTTCGGCAAAGTACCGCTTTTTTGGCTTGCGGATTTAAGGAAGTAAAAAAAACGAGGCGAACAATCATTTTGTTATTACAAAAAAAATGATTACATTTGCAGGTAAATTGAGATTAATAAAAATGATGAATACTGAACGGCTTAATCCGCTAAATGATTATTTGTTCCTCAAATATATGGGGGAGAAAGGAGATGAGGTGCAACTTCTGGCATTTCTTAATGCCGTGTTGCATCGCACGGGCAGAAATAATCTGCAATCGCTGGAAATCATCGAAAACAGGACTCTCTCGGCTGAAATCATCGGCGACAAGACGAGCATTCTGGACGTTCGGGCTAAATTTGACGATGGGACGAAGGTGAACATAGAGGTGCAACTTAGTAATCTGGGCAATATGGACAAACGCAGTTTGTTCTATTGGAGTCGCGATTTCTCAAAAAGTCTTGAAGCAGGGCATGACTATTTGGAATTGCCTGCAGTAATCAACATCAACATTGTCAATTTTGAATTTCTGCCGGTTGATGATTTTCATGCAAGTTTCCATCTGTGGGAAGACCAAAATCATGAATATATGCTCACCGATGCGCTGGAAATACATTTTATAGACATGATAAAATTCAAACGTCTGCAGAAAAAAGATATTACAAACAATCCCTTGCACCGGTGGCTGACTTTTTTTGATAAAAATGCAAATAATAAAACTATAAAGGAGGTAATAAATATGGATACGGCAATACAAAAAGCGCACGAAAGGATTGCTTTCGTAGCAAAAGACAAGGAAAGCCTGCGGGCTTACGAGATGCGAGAAATGGCACTGTCTGATTTTACCAGCGGAATGAATTTCGCAAGGCGAGAAGGTATAATAGAAGTTGCCAAGAACATGAAAAAGGCGGGCGTGGATGCCCATCAAATCATGATATTCACCAATCTTTCCGAAAACGACATTGGCAAGTTATAAAGTTGTTGCAACATGATTTTTAGAGAATATTCGGGAGAGTTGTGTGGAAATTCCCGAATAGATATTCATATTGACCGCCAAGAAATGTTGGCATCAAGCAAGAGGCTAACATTCATTTTCATGCCGCAAGCACTTTTATCGACACCTCTCTATTGGCAGCAAAACTCAAAGCAGCCCGAATATGAACATCCTGCAAGGCGGGGTAATTGTCAATAATTTCTTGAAAAGTCATCCCCGATGCCAGCCACTGCAAAATATCAGAAACAGCAATCCGAGTACCAACGATGCACGGTTTTCCAAATCGAATATTCGGATTAATCACGATGTATGAAACAAAATTATCCATTTTGTTGATTGTTTATTTTATATCCTTAAATCCGCAATTATTTTTTTAGCAAAAAAGCAAAGCCTTGAAAATCAAATTATTACAACGCTTTGCGGTTTGAAAAATTTTCACTACTTTTGGTGCATCAAACAAACAAAAAGCAATAAAAAGCAATTTCAGATGACAAAAGTACAAAAAATTTCGAAGCACATCACTCCTTTTGCGGGAGTTTATTTTGCAAACGATGAATTTATCAATTCGGGATTAGGCAAACTGGTTGATAATCAGTTAGGTAAGCGGAGTTCAACCAAGGGTTATTCCTACAGCAACCTTTTCCGCAATTTTTTCAATCTTATGCTCAGCGGCGGTGAATGTGCCGAAGATATTCAGCAGCATTTTCGCCCGACTTTGGAGCAAATTCCGGGTAATGAGGTAGCCAGTGCCGATACTTTGCTGCGCTGTTTTACCGAGTTGGCTACCGAGAACACGTCGGTGGTTTCTTCGAGCGGCAAAACATATCAATTCAACATTAACGAAAAGCTCAATGACTTGAATGTCAAATCGTTAATTCTTACCAAACAACTCAAAAAAGGGGAGTTTTTCGATTTTGATTACGACAACCAAATCATTGCACACGAAAAATGGGATGCCAAAAAGACCTACAAGCTGAACACCGGTTACTTTGGCGGCGTAGCCACAATCGGCGATATGATAGTCTATTGCGAAAATCGGGATGGTAATGCCAACGTAAAGCTTGACCAGGCAAAAACACTCACACGAGCATATAAAATATTGAATGACAATGAATTAAAAGTAAATAATTCCCGCATGGATGCCGGTTCGTATTCCAAAGATATTATTGAAACGGTGGCGGCTAATAGTCAACATTTCTACATCCGTGCCAATCGTAGCGATGCAATGACTGAAAAAATCAACCAAATAACTGATTGGCAAACAGTTGAAATCAATTACAAAATATATCAGGTGGCTTCTATACCGTTTACGCAATTTTTTGCAGAGAAAAATTATCGCCTTGTAGTTGCGCGTGAAAAGACCGGCAACCCGCAATTAGACCTCTTTGAAGGCGAAAAATTCAAATATCGCTGCATCCTTACCGACAATCATGAACAGACTGAAACAGAGGTCATTGAATTTTACAATCAGCGTGGCTCTAGCGAGAAAACCTTTGATATTCAGAACAATGACTTTGGTTGGGGACATCTTCCTACTTCGAACATGAACTCCAACACCTCTTACCTGATTATCATGGCAATGTGCAAAAATTTTTTCAACTATCTAATGCAAAAAGTATCGCAGGTATTTGATGACATTTTGCCTACATCGAGACTTAAACGATTTATATTCAGATTTGTATGTGTCCCTGGACGGTATGTTTACCGCGGCAGGCAGTGGGTACTGCAACTCTACACCACACGTCCTTACGAAAGAGTTTTTGTATAAAAATCCATGCAAAATGCAGCCTCTGACAATGCGAGGCAGGGAGTGCTGTGGCTGGTCTCTAAAAAACGATAAATTTACCTGAAATTTTCTCTCCACATCGCCACTTTTTATCCTGTTTTTCTGAATGTCGCCCAAAAATTCTCAAAAATCGGTCATAAAATTTTTCGGCAAAGTACCGCTTTTTTGGCTTGCGGATTTAAGGTATATTGCAGCGACAAAGGTACATCAAATTTGAGAAATATCCAAAATTTATCAATGCGTTTTTTTTGTAATCCACAAAATTATCACTACCTTTGCCGCCAAACAACGCTATTATGCAGACAAATCTTGTGATAAATGATAATCTTGTGGAGGAGGCTTTTCGCTATTCTCAAAACATATCCACAGAACGGGAATTGATTGAAATTGCCCTGCGGGAGTATGTAATACATCGTAAACCAAAGAGTATCAAAGAATTAAAAGGGAAAATACAATTCCGTGAAGACTACGATTACAAACTAATGCGAGAAACGGTATGATACTTGTTGATACTTCGATATTGATTGGATATTTCAAAGGGATAGGTGGTTCGCCTCACGATAAATTACTGGATATATTACCATTTTACGATTTGTACAACGGCAGAAAATCATACGAAAATGCCGCACTGATGTACATGAAATGTCGAAAATCAGGCATTACAATAAGAAGTACCGTAGATTTGATAATCGCTCAAACGGCAATAGAAAACAACCTGTATCTATTGCACAACGATAACGATTACATAAATATCGCCACAGTAGTTCCAGATTTAAAACTTTATGAATAAAGCCAATGGTGAGTACTAAACCCACCGTAACACTATACTTTCTTCATAATTCGATATTTTGTGCCTTTAATGTTGTCGGTAAGACAATCCATTAGGTCGCAATCGTAGTGCATAATATCTTCGCCATTTTGCATAGAGGCTAATTCTTCTAAGCCTTCAAAAGTCGTAATGCAGGCATGTTGTTTAGTACGTTCATTTCTCCTTGATGCACCGATTTCAGTAATGTCGCTTTTTGGCATTGGCATCCAACCTTTCACCAAATGATATGCATTCCATCTCTGATGTTCAAGACGCGCAAGATTGTTACGGATTGTGTTTGCAATATTTCCGGCAGAATCACGCTCGATAGAAAAACGATTATTCAATGCCCGTAATTTTCGTGCTTTTTCAATATCGTAGGTGTTTTCAAATTCTTTTAATGTGTTTTCATCTTGTTCTGTTTCGTCATCAATCATATCAAACCCCATCATGTTAAGTTTTATAGGGATTGAAAGGGCTGCATAAATGTTTGTTTCTCGTTTTTGATTTGTCAGTGCTTCCCATTTATTTGCATTGCTGCCTGAATAGTTTCCTGCGATACATTTCGCGAGTTTGTCCATATCCATATTGATAATGTAGTCAAGCGTAAGAATTTCATCTTCAAAGCCGAAAGTTGCTATTTCAATGATGTCATCATTGTTGAGTACGTCTGCGACAGTAATGGGAGAATGTATCTTTGAACGAACAAATATATTTGTTTTCTCTTTTGCTATATTCTGCTCATAGCAACGCTGGCGAAGCTCCATGGCTGTCTCCGCGCTTAGTTGGATATTCCCCAAAGAAATGTGTACAGAGGATGCAGTAGCAGTTCTGATGTGATTTATCACTTTGTCATACATTTCTTTAGAAAGTGCATTACATTCAAAAAACTCAATATGATATTTTTCTTTTGGTGTCGGAAAATACTTTTTGCTACCCTGCTCCGCTTCATTTGCAAAAAGTCCCGGACATTGGTTTTTAAAAGCACTTTGACTATCTTCCAAACATGAATCAATCACCAGTGCACGGTAATCTATCCCTAAAACTTGGTTAGTAGCAATACTCTGCTTAAGAAGTTCATGGTTTGCTTTCCCAAAACCTATAAATATATGAAGAAACTTAAAGTCATCAGTATTTAAACGAGCCAATGCAGTGTTGATATATTTAGCAGGAATAAATTTGGTAATAGGATTCTTAAACAAAAATTCTCGCGCCGTTATTTCATAAGGATTAAAAAATTGAATCCTTCCTCCGGCGGTTTCGCTAAATTTGAAATGTTCCGCCCTCTCAATATTTGTGTACATAATGCGAGCGGTGAAAGATAACTTTGCACGGGTGCTTTCGTCAAGCGTTTTGAGATGCTCTGTTATCGTTCGGGCTATTTCAAGATTTTCAACATCGTCGTCGGAAATTGCAATAAGGGCTGTTTCTCTTTTATCAAAGAGACCTGCTTTTTTCAGAATTTCCACGCTGATTTTCCCGCTGATGACAGGGAAGCCCTGTGCACGATATTCTTTCTTTGCTTCCTCATTGTTCTCATTGAGTATAATGATGGCGTTTTTTTTCTGTTCCTGCGTAAGATTTTCGAGAAGAATTTTTTGATGAACACCATTTCCGGCAATGACACATAACTTCTTTGGAGAATGCACCAGAAAAAATAAAGATACTGAGTTTCCAAAATTTTCAAATACTTTAGATAATACCTGCAAAATAATCGCCCCTGAAAAAATCGTGGCAGCGGTATAGCAAAGCGTAATGGCAATGCTATAGAAGATATTCGCTATTGCCAACGGTGACCAGAGTGCCCGTTCCCAAATGAGGACAAACATTCTCAAGGTACTGCTGAGTATCGTGCCAAAGTTAAAGATACTGCCCGGATTCTCGTTGTTGCCATAAAAGTAGTCAAGCCCTGCCCAATTAAGCATTAGTCCCGCAATAAAAACCGCGACACCAAATACTATTTTGGGAAGTTCCTTGGGAATGCCCTTACCTCGCTTATTCAAAAGATAAAAACCTCCTCCCAATAGTATCAGGGCGATAGCGATTAGACTAATCAATGTTTCTGTGTTCATTGTTTTTCTCCTATTAATTTATTTATATCTGTTATTCTTTGCTGTGTCTGCACTGCATCAGGGTGGTCTTTGCCAAGAACTTTTTCCCGAATGGCAAGGGCTTTTCGGTAGAATTCCAGCGCCTCTTCATAGTTTCCCATATTTTCGTATACATCGCCAATGTCGTTATACGATATTGCAGTATCTGTGTGCTCAAAGCCAAGTACCTTTTCACTAATGCCAAGGTCTTTTTGGTAATATTCCAGTGCCTTCTCATAGTTTCCCATGGTTTTGTATACTTCGCCTATGCAGTTATACAATTCCGCAGTGTCTGTAATCTCAATACTTGTATCGTTTTCTCGAATGGCAAGGGCTTTGTGAAGAATTTTCAATGCCCCTTCATAGTCACCCATATTGAAGTATGCGGCGGCTATGTTGTTATACGACTGTGCAGTATCAGGATGCTTAACGCCAAGAACTTCTTCCCGAATGGCAAGGGCTTTTTGGTAGAATTCCAGTGCCTTTTCATAGTCACTCATATTAAGGTAGAGCACGCCTATATTGTTATACGACTGTGCAGTATCAGGATGGCTAACTCCAAAAACTTCTTCCCTAATGGCAAGGGCTTTTTGAAGGGGATCCAGTGCTTTTTCATAGTCACTCATGAGATAGATCACGCCTATATTGTTATTTGTTGCTGCTGTTATGGGATGCTTAAAGCCAAGAACCTTTTCGCTAATGACAAGGGCTTTTTGGTATAATTCAAGCGCATTTTCGTTATTTATCATGTCGTTGTACAGCACATCTATATTGCTGTTCGATGCCATGGTATCAGAATGCTCATCACCAAGAACTTCTTCCCTAATGGCAAGACCTTTTTGGAGAAATTCTATCGCATATTCATAGTTTCCCTCTAAGTAGTATGCCCAGCCAATATTGTTATACGATGTTGCGGTATCAGGATGCCTAACGTCTAAAACTTCTTCCCGAATAGCAAGGGCTTTTTGGAGAAACTCCAGTGCCGTTTCATAGTCACTCATATTAAGGTAAAGTACACCTATATTGTTATTTGTTGCTGCTGTTAAGGGATGCTTAAAGCCAAGAACTTTTTCGCTAATGACAAGGGCTTCTTGATACAATTCAAGCGCATTTTCTTTGTTTATCATGTCGTTGTACAGCACGTTTATGTTACTATACGATGCTTCGGTATCAGGATGCTTATCATCAAGAACTTCTTCCCTAATGACAAGTGCTTTTTGACAGAATTCTAACGACTCTGCATAGTTTCCCATAGAGTAGTGCACGGTGCCTATGGCGTTATAAGATGTTGCAGTATCAGGATGCTTAACGCCAAAAACTTTTTCTTGGATGGCAAGGGCTTTCTGATAAAATTCCAGTGCCTTTTCATAATTTTCCATAGAGTCGTATACCGAGCCAATGTTACTATATGTCTTTATTGTATCAAGATGTTCTGCACCAAGAACTTCTTCCTGAATGACAAGTGCTTTTTGAAAGAATTTTAACGACTCTGCATAGTTTTCCATATAGTAGTGCACATATCCTATGGCGTTATATGATGTTAGAATGGCATGATGCTTAACACCAAGAACATCTTCCCGAATAGCAAGGGCTTTCTGATAATATTCCAGTGCCTTTTCATAATTTTCCATAGAATCATATACCGAGCCAATGTTACTATATGACCTTGCTGTATCAAGATGTTCAACACCAAGAACTTCCTCCTGAATGGCAAGGGCTTTTTGATAAAATTCCAGTGCCTTTTCATAATTTTCCATAGAGTTGTATACCGAGCCTATGTTACTATATGACCCTACTGTATTAGAATGCTTAACACCTATAACTTTTTCCTGAATAACAAGTGCTTTTTGAAAGAATTTTAACGCCTCTGCATAGTTTTTCATGTAGTGGTGCACAGACCCCATGGCGTTATACGATGTTGCAGTATCAGAATGATCAAGCCCCAATACTTTTTCCCTAATAGCAAGAGCTTTTTGGTGGGATTCTATAGCCTTTGCATAGTTTCCCATGTAATCGTACACCGTGCCTATGTTACTATACGAAACTGCAGTATCAGAATGCTCAAGCCCCAATACTTTTTCACTAATGGCAAGACCTTTTTGGAGAAATTCCAGTGCCTCTTCATAGTTTTCCATACCGATGTAGTATGAGCCTATGTTGTGATACGATTGTGCGATATCAGGGTGTTCAAGCCCCAATACTTTTACCCTAATGGCAAGTGCTTCTTGGTGGAATTCCAGCCCCTTTTCATAGACTCCCATGTCATCGTATATCACGCCTATGTTGTTATACGATGTTGCAGTATCAGGATGTTCAAGCCCCACTACTTTTTCCCTAATGGCAAGTGCTTTTTGGTGGAATTCCAGTGCCTTTTCATAGCTTTCCATGGATCGGTATACCTCGCCAATATTGTTATACGATGATGCTATATCAGAATGCTCAACACCAAGTACCTTTTCCTGAATAGCAAGTGCTTTTCGGATGAATTCCAACGCCTTTTCATAGTTTCCCATGGAATGATATACCGAGCCTATGCTTATATATGAACCGGCGGTATCAGGATGATCAGAACCAACTATTTTTTCCCTAATAACAAGAGACTTTTGATAAAATTCCAGTGCCTTTTCATAGATTCCCATGTAGTGATATACTGCGGCTAAGTTGTGTAATGATGTTGCAGTATCAGGGTGTTCAAGCCCAAATACTTTTTCCAAAATGGCAAGTGCTTTTTGGATGCATTCCAACGCCGCTTCATAGATTCCCATAGATAGGTAGAGCGAGGCTATATTGTTTAACGAGTGTGCAATACCGGGGTTATCCAGCTCCAATACTTTTACCCTAATGGCAAGAGCTTTTTGATAAAATTCCAACGCATTTTCATAGTTTCCAATGGATTGGTATGCTGATCCTATGTTGGCATACGATGTTGCAGTATCAGGATTATCTAACCCCAATACTTCTACACTTATGGCAAGGTGTTTTTGGAACATTTCAACCGCCAGAGTATAATCGTTTAATATATCAGAGATAAACACGCCAATCGCATTATAATATCTTCCAATGGTTTCTTGACTTTTGCCTCTCACATCAAGAACGAGAAACTTTGTCAACGTATACTTATCTTTGTTCTCTTTCTGTAAAGTGCGCCAGTATCGCCCAAGCTCATATCTGTTTTCTTTTTTGATATAATCAAATACCTCAAAATCAAGGAGAAAGGAATAGAGCCTATCCCATTCGTTGAGTTCAAAATACTGATGGGGTAGTTCATCACATCTGCGTTCAAAAGAAATATTTTTGGCTTTATATTCCTTTTCCATGTAGGTAACGATGTGACGACGATATTCTTCTCCGCCATCTTTCAAGTAACGTTTTGTGACAGCCTCCTGTATAAACCAATTATCGAATACAACAAGCCCATTCCGTTTGCCAAGATGCCCAGCCATTCCGTTATACAACTGAGACCAATATAGCGGTGCAACTCCGGTTATTCCCTTAATCTCGGTTTCGCTTAAACCTGTGCGCGAAGTAGCTAAGAGCGCAAGAACTTCGCCTGCAAAGTTTGCAATATTTCCACCGTCAATGCTTTTTGCATTGCTATAAGTTTTTTCTATGCGGTCAATGACTATATCGTAGAAACTTTCCAAATCCCGTGCCTCAAGATAGGTGTCAAGATGTGCATCAATTTTCTCATGCTCCCCAAATATCCGCAGTTCGTCCAAAAGAACCCGCAGGGCAAGCGTGTTTTCGGTTTCCTTGTCCCGGATAATGCGCTCAATTTGCTCAGATTTCAACTTTTTCCTAAATATATCAAGATAGTCTGTGACAAGTGTTTTTCGTTCTTCTTCCGGAAGGGCTTCAACTTCAATACACGGATAGTTCCGACGTTTAAAAACATTCATGGTTGTATCATCCGCCAGCGTAGAGAAAATAACCCGTACATTGGGAGGAAACGCAGGCAGCCAATTAAGGAGTTTTGCATTGTCAATGTCGGTAAGTTTGTCCATACCGTCAAGAACAAGAATGAGCTTTGTCTTTTTTGCCGCATCCCAGAGCCTATTTTGCAAGGTTTCTGTAAGTTTATCTTCTCCCTTCTTTAATTCGTTATCCGCAAGTAACATATCATCCTCATTACTGGGTTGTCCGGTACTTGCGGTAAGTTCATCAATAAGGTATTTGAGTATTTTGCGGTAATCCCCTTCGGAGCTGGAATTGCCGATAAAGTGGTAGATTATCTTTTCGTCCTGTTCACTTCTACGCTGTATCCAGTTAGCGAGAAGTGCGCTCTTCCCCATGCCTTTTTCACCGGTAACCACCAATGCCTTGCTCGCTTCTTCCCCCGTTGCGTTTACAAAGTTGTCAAGCCTTTGAAAGGCAACTTCATTGGGGATATACACTTTGGTACGGCTTTTTAAGAAGGTTTTTTGCTCAATCTGTTCTTTTTCAAAAAAAGAAAGTGCCCCTTGTGGCCAGAGTTTATCTACCAGGGCTTTAAAGTCCTTTTCAATCAAAGTGCCTAAGTCTTCAATAGATTGGTAATTTTTTAAAGGGTAATCATTCCGTTCGCGTAATGTATTTTTTAGCATGGTAAGTTTTTTCTCCGCAAGGCTACCGCTTTCTTCCCTGAATTCGTCAGGTGTAGGCATTTCAGGAGAACGGAAATAAAAATAGGCATTTATCTTATCTTCTACCCGCAGTACTCCCTGTTGGATTTCCATTTCGGTGATACTGGCACCTTCGTCAAGTTCGGTGCCTACCCATGGGTATTCCTCAAAGACATCCGTATTTTCCGCTATCAGGCGGCGTTCAGCATCGGTAGGCACCCAGCCGTACCGTTCCCCTAAGAGACCGATAAAAAAGGGATTGGTTTTTTCAATTTCCTTGAGGCAAATATCGACTACTTTACCCTGCTTTGACTCCTCTTCGCTAATGCCCCAGCGGAGGTCAAGTTCAAAAAAGGTAACATCCCGCTCATCGCAGTAGCGGCGAATAGAGGGGAACACCTTCGTGACAAGGTAATCCCGCTCGGCTTGCATATCTCGGAATGTTGATGAAATGAACACCCTGATTTGCCGTTCTTCTATCTGATTTGTTTCTCTTGTGTTACTCATTACATTAAAATTTTATATTTTTTTAATCATTTCATCTAACGCTTTCGCCAGCCCGCCAGCATCCTTCCCGCCGGCAGTAGCAAAATGAGGCTGCCCTCCCCCACCCCCTTGTATGTGTTTGGCGGCATCGCGGACTATTTGGGCGGCATCCCAGCCGTCTTTCACGAGGTCGTCGCTCAGCATCACGGTTAGTAATGGCTTGCTGTCGAAGGTGGTGGCTGCCGCGAAACAGGCTTTTTCTAAAAATTCGCTGCGGATTTGGAGGGCTAAATCTTTGACCATCTCGGCGGAGAATGGTCCGCGGAGCACAAACAGATTTATGCCGTTGACCTGCTGCTTGGATTCTATGAGTTGCTTTTTGACTTGCACCAATTTTTCTTTCACGAAGCTTTCGACCTGCTTTTTCAGGTCGGCGTTTTCGTCCACAAATTTGCGGATGGTCTGCACCAGGTCGGGCGCGTTGTTGAACGCAGCCCTCAAACTGCGCAAAACATCCTGCTGCATATCAAAATATTTCTCTACATTTTCGGCGGTGATGGCTTCGATGCGGCGGATGCCTGCCGCCACGGACGACTCCGCCAAGATGCGGAACGAGCCGATGCGACCGGTGGACGCAATGTGCGTGCCCCCGCAGAGTTCGACGGACGAGCCAAACCGCACCACGCGCACGTCGTCGCCGTATTTTTCGCCAAACAATGCCATCGCTCCCAACGACGTTGCCTCGGCGATTGGCACGTGGCGGCGTTCGTCTAATGGAAAATCTTCGCGGATTTTTGCCGTTACAATTTGTTCCACCTTGCGGATTTCTTCGTCGTTCACTTTTTGGAAGTGCGAAAAGTCGAAACGCAGCGATTCGGGGGTTACGGACGAGCCTTTTTGTTCCACATGCGTGCCCAAAACCTCGCGCAAAGCCTCGTGCAAGAGGTGCGTCGCCGTGTGGTTGGCTTCCGTGGCGCGCCGTTTTTTCACATCCACTGCTGCCTGAAAAGTGTCTGTAATATCCGCAGGAAGGTGTTTTGTGAGATGCACCGCCAAATTATTTTCGCGCTTGGTGTCAAAAATTTCTATTTTGTTGCCGTTGGAATCCGTCAGCCAACCGCTGTCGCCTGCCTGTCCGCCCATTTCGGCGTAAAACGGCGTTTGGTCGAGCACAATTTGATAATAGTCGGCGTTTTTTTGCTTCACTTGGCGGTAGCGCAGAATTTGCGCATCGGATTCCGTGAAATCGTAGCCCACAAACTCCGAGTCGCCATTCTTCACCGTCACCCAATCGCCCGTTTCCACGGCGGCGGCATTGCGGGCGCGCTCTTTTTGTTTCTGCATTTCCACGTCAAAGCCCGCCTTGTCTGCCTGCATATCTTGCTCGCGCAGAATGAGTTCCGTCAAATCCAGCGGGAAGCCGTAAGTGTCATAGAGCGTGAAAGCATCCACGCCGCTAATCGTCTGCGTACCTGCCGCCTTCGCATCCTGTATCTTCTTGTCTAACAGCCGAATACCTGTTTCCAGCGTCCGCAAAAACGAGTCTTCTTCCTCCTTAATTACTTTTTCAATCAGGTCTTTTTGCGCGCTCAGTTCGGGGTAGGCATCGCCCATTGAGGCTATTAGGACGGGGATTAGGCGGTGCATAAAGGGGCGTTTTTGTCCCAAAAAAGTGTAGCCGTAGCGCACTGCGCGGCGCAAAATGCGGCGAATGACGTAGCCTGCCTTCGCATTGGAGGGCAACTGTCCGTCGGTGATGGCAAATGCGATTGTGCGGATGTGGTCGGCGATTACGCGCATCGCCACTGCCTGCTGCTTGTCAGGGGATTGCGGGTCAAGCCAGCAATGACGCGCTATTTCCTTAATAATCGGTTGAAAAACATCGGTGTCGTAGTTGGAGGTCTTGCCCTGAACAGCCATGCAGAGGCGTTCAAAGCCCATTCCGGTGTCGATTACCCTATTCGGAAGTCCCTCCAGCGAGCCGTCGGCTTTGCGGTTGAACTGCATAAACACGAGGTTCCAGATTTCCACCACTTGCGGGTGGTCGTGATTGACCAGCGTTAAGCCATCGATTTTGGTGCGCTCGGCTTCGGGGCGGAGGTCGATGTGGATTTCCGAACAGGGTCCACACGGTCCTGTATCGCCCATTTCCCAGAAATTATCGTGCTTATTGCCGTTGATGATGCGATTTTTGGGGAGGTATTGCTCCCAATAGCCGGCGGCTTCGTCGTCGCGCTCCAAATTTTCTGCCTTACTGCCCTCAAACACAGTTACATAGAGGCGGTTTTTGTCCAATTTCAGCACCTCCGTCAGGTATTCCCACGCGCAGGCGATTGCTTCCTGTTTGAAATAGTCGCCGAACGACCAGTTGCCGAGCATCTCAAACATGGTGTGGTGGTAGGTGTCGTGTCCAACTTCCTCTAAATCATTGTGTTTGCCACTCACGCGCAGACATTTTTGCGAATCGGCAACACGCGGATATTTGATGGGCACATTACCCAAAATAATGTCCTTAAACTGGTTCATACCGGCATTGGTGAACATCAAAGTGGGGTCGCCCTTAATCACCATCGGTGCGGACGGCACAATCTTATGCCCGTGGCGTTCAAAATAATCTTTGAACGATTGACGAATTTCTTTTGCTGTCATTGTCTTTGAATTTCAAAATTTGGCTGCAAAAGTACAACAAATTTGTGAGTTATGAGTTATGAGTTATGAGTTCGTGAAATTCAGTGATAACGAAATTCTTAGTTTTGAATTGACAATTTTTTTTGATTTTTACTTGCCAATCCGGGAAAAATGTGTAACTTTGTGGCATCAATTTTCTATATATGAACGAAGAAACGCATAACAAAGTTCGATTTATTACCTTTATGATTGCTCAGTTTGCCAAAGCCTACAAAATGAGCAAGCGTGAGGCATACATTTATTTGCGCCGGTATGGTGGATTCGATTATTTGCGAAATCATTGGTGGGCATTGCACATTCAAAATCCATTTTGGGTGGAACGTGAAATGTTTGCTGTTTGCCGCAGAAATGGAGGTTTGAGATGAATGTATATCACGGCAGCGATGTGAAAATTAAAACTATTGACTTGTCAAAATGCAGGATTGGCACTGACTTTGGACACGGATTTTATGTAACAAAATTTTTGAAGCAAGCCGAAGATATTGCCGCAAGAGTGGCTTCTTGGCACGATACAACGCCTGTTGTTACCGAATTTATTTTCAATGAATATGCCTTTGAAGATAGAGATTTCAAAGTTTTGCGCTTCGATGGCTATACAGAAGAATGGCTTGATTTTATTGTAAAAAACCGCGCAAGTATTGCCTCAAAACCGATGCACGATTATGACATTGTAGAAGGTCCTGTTGCTAATGATGCTATTGCTGCGCGGATTTACGATTATTTAAGCGGCGATGTTACCACAGAAGTTTTTCTTACAGAATTGAAGTTTAAAAAGCCAATGCACCAAATTTGCTTTTGTACAACTGCCTCATTGCAAATGCTTTCGGCTATTGGAAAAACCAACGACTCAAAAATTATTCAAATGGACGATTTAATTGTAGAGCAACTAATGCTTGATAATCAAATAGACGAAACGCAAGCCACAGATTTGTTTTATAACTCAAAAACTTTTGAGACCCTTTTGGACGAAAACACTAATTTATCAAAAAAAACTTGGCAAGAAATTTATGCCATGTTAAAAAAAGAAATTCAAAGGTGAAAGCATGGTTTATTGGTGGATTATTAACGGCAACCGGTCGCACGAAATTGTTGAATAAGGAAATAACAGGGCAACCGCACCAAACGGTGACCAACTACCCCGTATGGGGTACAATTTTGATAACCCCGTACAAGCGAAGCGCAGTGCGGGGTAGATGGCTCCTCCCCCTCGTTTTCGCCCTGAAAGGGCAACATATCCCAGCCCAACGCATCGCGTTGGGAATGATGAATGATGATGAATGATGATGAATGATGAATGATGGAGAATGATGGAGAATGATGGACAACATAATGATATAATGCCCTTTCAGGTGGGGTGGCGTAAATCAAAAAATAATCAAATAAAAACGCCAACCATTAAATAAATTTCATTACCTTTGCGCCGTAAAATTATCAATAAAAATAGAGCATTATGAAAGATGAAAATCATTGGAAAGAATTGGCTTTGATCCGAAGATTGGAGAATAAGGCATTAAAAGCCCGGATGGTTGAAGTAACAGATGGGCGTGACAAATGGAAAGCAAAAGCAATGACTGCCCAAGCAGAGAACGTAATTCTTAAAAAGAGTATTGAGGTTA
>BNTU01000067.1 GCA_025996835.1 Bacteroidia bacterium | reverse complement strand
TCGCGGGCTCGATAATCATGTTCAGTAGCCATCGCCACATCTGTCGCCAGCAATTTCAAATGCAGTGAGCATCGCCTGCGCATTTAGACAACTATTTTTTAACATAAATTAAGATGCGTTTGCCCTGACTCATAACTCATAACTCATAACTTTTTTGTACTTTTGCGCTTTCAAAATTTCACTAAATTATTATGAACAAAAATAATGCAAAAATTAAGTTCTATAGTGGCGAGGACATCCCCTTGGAACTTCACAAAGTGCGTGTAGTGCAAAAATTACACTTAGTGCCCATCGAACGCCGTTTGGCAGCCTTGCACGAAGGCGGGTTTAACACATTCAGACTGAGCACGTTAGACGTGTTTCTCGACATGCTCACCGACAGCGGCACCAATGCGATGAGCGACAAGCAGGTGGCGGCGATGATGCAAGCCGATGATGCGTATGCCGGTTCGCAGAGTTTCGCGCGCCTCCAAAAGGCTGCGGAGGACGTGTTGAAGAAGAAATACCTCTTGCCGGTGCATCAGGGGAGGGCTGCCGAGAACATTCTCGCTATTGCCTACATCAAAGAAAAAGGCGACCTCATCCCGATGAATTATCACTTCACGACCGCTTTGGCGCACATCACGCAATACGGTGGTCGCATCGTGGAACTGCTTTATGATGAGGCCTATAACATCTCGTCGCAGCATCCGTTCAAAGGCAATATGAACATCGAGAAGTTGGACGCCGTTATCAAGGAAACGGGTGCCGCACACATCCCGTTTATCCGCATGGAGGCATCCACCAACCTGATTGGCGGGCAGCCGTTTTCTATCCAAAATTTGCGCGATGTGCGCAAAATCGCCGATAAATACGGCGTGCGTTTGGTGTTGGATGCCAGCCTGTTAGGTGAAAACGCCTATCTGGTTATCCAGCGCGAACCGGAATTTGCCAATGCCACGATGGCAGAAGTGATTGCGACCATGACGGGGTTGGCAGACATCGTGTATTTCTCCGCCCGCAAATTGTCGTCCTCACGCGGCGGCGGCATTTGCACCAACGACCTGGCAATCTCGCGCGAATTGGAAGCATTCGTACCCCTGTTTGAAGGCTTTTTGACCTACGGAGGTATCTCTGTGCGCGAAATAGAAGCGATGGCAGTGGGGCTGTACGAAACATTGGACGAGTCCATGATTTGCCAAAGCCCGCAATACATCGCCTATTTGGTGAACGAATTGGTCGCAAAAGGCGTGCCGATGGTAACACCTCCGGGCGTGTTGGGCGCACATGTGGACGCGATGCGGGTGTGCGCACATATCCCGCAAACGCAATACCCCGCAGGTGCTTTGGCTGCGGCATTCTACCTCATCTCCGGCGTGCGCGGCATGGAGCGCGGCTCGGTGTCGAACCAGCGCGACGAAGACGGCAACGAAACATACGCCGACATGGAATTGTTGCGCCTCGCAGTACCACGCAGGGTATTTACGCTCTCGCAAATCAAATACGTAGCCGACCGCATGACATGGCTCTACGAAAATCGCAACCTGATAGGAGGCTTGAAATTCGTCTATGAGCCACCGGTACTGCGCTTCTTCATGGGAGGCTTAGCTCCGGTAAGCGACTGGCCCGAAAAGTTGATTGCAAAATTCAAAAAAGATTTCGGAGACAGCCTCTAAAAAAAAAACTCATAACTCATAACTCATAACTATTTCGTATCTTTGCGAACAAAAAAGTATGTCAAAAATCCTAATCATCGGTGCAGGGGGCGTGGGGACGGTTGTAGCCCACAAAGTAGCCCAAAATCATTCCGTTTTCAGCGAAATCATGCTGGCAAGTCGGACGAAATCCAAGTGCGATGCCATCGCGGAGGCGATTGGTACGAAGTATGGCAACCGGAAGCTCCAAACAGCACAAGTTGATGCCGACAATGTGCAGGAGTTAGTGAAGTTGTTCCGCAATTTCCAACCGGAATTGGTGGTGAATGTGGCTTTGCCCTATCAGGATTTGACGATTATGGATGCGTGCCTCGAAGCGGGTGTAAACTATTTGGACACAGCCAATTATGAGCCGAAAGACGAAGCCAAATTTGAATATTCGTGGCAATGGGCGTATCAGGATAAGTTCAAAAAAGCGGGGCTGACGGCTATTTTGGGCTGCGGTTTTGACCCGGGCGTAACAAGTGTTTTCACGGCATACGCGGCGAAGCACCATTTCAGCCGAATGGACGAACTCGACATCGTGGATTGCAATGCAGGCGACCACGGCAAGGCTTTTGCCACGAATTTCAACCCCGAAATCAACATCCGCGAAGTAACCCAAAAGGGCAAATATTGGGAAAATGGCAAATGGGTGACAACCGAGCCGCACGAAATTCATAAGCCGCTGAACTACCCCAACATAGGTGCGAAAGAATCGTATGTGATTTACCACGAAGAGTTGGAGTCGCTGGTAAAAAACTTCCCGTCTTTGAAGCGCGCCCGCTTCTGGATGACGTTTGGGCAGGAATATCTGACCCACCTGCGCGTAATTCAAAACATCGGCATGGCACGCATCGACCCGATTTTGTACAATGGTGTGGAAATCGTCCCGATACAGTTCCTGAAAGCCGTGCTCCCCGACCCGGGCGAACTCGGTGCGAACTACACCGGCGAAACCAGCATCGGCTGCCGCATCAAAGGCGCAGACAAAACCGGCAAAGACCACACCTATTATATATACAACAATTGCCGCCACCAAGATGCCTACAAAGAAACGGGCGCACAGGGCGTGAGTTACACAACGGGCGTGCCGGCAATGATTGGCGCAATGATGTTTATGCAGGGATTGTGGCGCGAAGCAGGGGTTTTCAACGTAGAACAATTCGACCCTGACCCGTTCATGGAGCAGCTCAACAAGCAAGGGTTGCCATGGCACGAGATTTTTAACGGTGATTTAGAAGTATAAAGAAGGAATTGCGGGTCAAAGCCCGCAATAACAACAACAACAATATGACGACGACTAAAGTACTTTATTCTGAAGATATGCAACATAAGATGAACGTTAACAGACAATTAACAATCATAAATCCTTTTGTATGAGAGTTTTATTATTAACATAATGGCGTAATGCCGAAACAATTTAAAAATAAAAAATAATGAGTGAAAAAGTAGAAAAAGCAGAAAAAGTGGAAAAATTAGACACTAACTCTGAAAAAATGAAGGCTTTGAAAGCCGCCATGGACAAGATTGAAAAGAACTACGGCAAAGGTTCTATCATGAAGATGGGCGACAGCATTGTCGAAGAAGTTGCCGTAATTCCAACCGGCTCAGTGGGTTTGGATGCCGCCTTGGGCGTTGGAGGCTATCCGCGCGGGCGTGTGATTGAAATCTACGGTCCGGAATCGTCCGGAAAAACCACGCTGGCTATCCACGCCATTGCAGAAGCCCAAAAAACGGGCGGCGTAGCCGCCTTTGTGGATGCCGAACACGCATTCGACCGTTTCTATGCCGAAAAATTGGGCGTGGATGTGGAAAACTTGCTGATTTCGCAACCCGACTCCGGCGAACAGGCGTTGGAAATCACCGAGCAACTGATTCGGTCGTCTGCCATCGACATCATCGTGATTGACTCTGTGGCTGCGTTGACACCCAAAGCCGAATTGGAGGGTGAAATGGGCGACTCCAAGATGGGTTTGCAAGCCCGTTTGATGTCGCAGGCGATGCGCAAATTGACGGCTGCCATCAGCAAGACAAACACTACTTGCATCTTTATCAACCAGTTGCGCGACAAAATCGGCATCATGTTTGGCAATCCCGAAACGACCACCGGCGGCAATGCGTTGAAATTTTACGCTTCGGTGCGTTTGGATATTCGCAAAAGTTCGCCCATCAAAGACGGCGACAATGTGATTGGCAACCAAACCAAGGTGAAGGTGGTGAAAAACAAGGTGGCTCCCCCTTTTCGCAAAGCCGAATTTGACATCATGTTTGGCGAAGGTATTTCGAAGGTCGGCGAACTCGTTGACCTGGGTGCGGAATTGGAAATCATCAAGAAAAGCGGCAGTTGGTATTCCTACGGCGACACCAAAATTGGTCAGGGACGGGATGCCGCCAAAGAGATGTTGAAAGACAATCCCGAATTGGCAGACGAAATAGAAGCAAAAATCAGTGAAAAGTTGGCTCCGAAAAAATAATTTGCCTTTTTTTATCGCTAAACGCCTCTTTTTCAGCCAAAAAGAAGCGCAATTAGAGTCCTCACCCGCTATTCGCATTGCCATCATCAGTATGGCGTTGGGGTTGGTGGTGATGGTTCTCACTGTTGCCATCATGTCCGGATTTCAGAAAGAGGTGCGCAACAAGGTGATTGGCTTCGGGTCGCACATCCAAGTTACCCGCTTGAGTGGCAACACAAACTACGAAACACAGCCGATTGCCGTTTCCGACAGTTTGCTTGATGCCCTCAAAGCCACGCCCAATGTGCGCCACGTGCAAGCCTACGCCACGATGCCGGCTCTTATTAAGTCTAATGATTTGACACAAGGCGTATTGCTGAAAGGCGTTGACAGCGATTTTGACTGGTCTTTTTTGAAAAAAAATCTGACAGCGGGCGAAGTTCTCCACATCACGCCCGATTCACTTGGCTCGCAAGTTGTTATCTCTCAAAGCGTTGCAGATAAAATGCAACTCCAATTGGGCGATGGTTTCATCACCTACCTGATGGGCGACCGCATCAAAGCACGCAAATTCACCATTGCAGGCATCTATGAAACACATTTCCCCGATTATGACAATCTGTTTATTCTGACGGATATTCAGCAAATTCAACGGTTGAATGGCTGGGTTGGGGTTGGGGTTGAGGTTAGGGCTTTGGCTTTGGTCAGCGGCTTGGAAATTTTGGTGGATGATTATGAGCAACTTGACCACACGACGGAAGAGTTGCTGTTCAGTCTATCCGGACAGACCGATGCTATGGGCAATTCGTTTTATGTGCAGTCCATTAAGCAACTCAACCCGATGATATTTGCGTGGTTGGACGTGCTGGATATGAATGTGGTTGTTATTTTGTTGTTGATGCTGCTGGTGGCGGGCTTTTCCATGATTTCGGGGTTGCTCATCATCATCCTGGAACGTGCCAATATGATAGGCATTCTGAAAGCGATGGGCGAAAACGACACGAACATTCGCCAAATTTTTCTCCACCTCTCCGTATTCCTGATGGCAAAAGGGCTGTTTTGGGGCAATCTCATTGCGCTGGGGCTGTGCTTTATCCAAAAGCAATTCGGCGTTTTCAAATTAGATGCCAACAATTACTACATGTCCGAAGCACCTGTTAATCTGACATTTAGCGCATGGTTGCTCATCAATTTGGGCGTGCTTGTTTGCACCCTGTTGATGCTGATTGTGCCTTCGTATTTGGTGGCGAAGATAGCACCTGCTAAAAGTATTCGGTTTGAATAAAAATTTGGATGATGAACCTCCCCGCCGAATTTGTTACACGTACCAAACAGTTGTTGGGTGCAGAATGGGATGCTTTTGAGCAGGCTTTGAACGCCGACAGCCCTACGAGCATCCGTTTCAATCCGTTTAAAAACCCCTCCCCAAGCCTCCTCGAAGGTGAGGAACTTGTGCCGTGGGCATCCAATGCCTGTTATTTAGCCGAACGCCCGTCATTTACGCTCGACCCGCTGTTTCATGCGGGCAATTATTATGTGCAGGAGGCGGCTTCCATGTCGCTGGAAGGCATCATCAGGCGGCAGGTGGCGGCTCCTGTGCGGGTGCTGGATTTGTGCGCTGCTCCGGGTGGAAAATCCACACAATTGTCGTCTTTATTGCCTGAGGGTAGCCTTTTGGTTGCCAATGAGGTGATTCGGACGCGCTCTAATATTCTGTCGGAAAACCTGACCAAGTGGGGCAATCCGCACACGATTGTGAGCAACAACGCCCCTGCAGAAATCGGTAGGCTCGGTGCGTTTTTTGATGTGATTGTCGTGGATGCACCGTGTTCGGGCGAGGGAATGTTTCGCAAAGACCCCGCTTCCATCGGCGAATGGTCGGTCGCCAACGTTCGATTGTGCGCCGAACGGCAACGGCGGATTGTTGCCGATGTGTGGGCTGCACTCAAGCCCGACGGACTGCTTATTTACAGCACTTGCACTTACAATCGCGAAGAAAATGAGGAAAATATCGACCGGATATGTTCGGAATTGGAGGCTACGGTGGCAGAAGAACCGCGCCGATTTTTGCCGCATCGCACCAAAGGCGAAGGCTTTTTTATTGCAGCCGTGCGAAAGTATTGTCTTTGGGAACCTGACCCGCAATCCCATGAAAAACAAGGGAGGCATAATCGGCAGGGGATTGTTGGTCAGGCACCCAATGCCACCGTAGTGTCGTGGTGTGCCGCGACCTTACAAAACCCCGAAAAATTCAGCCTGTTTGAAGACAAAAACGGGCTGTCAGCCATCCCTACAATCAATGTAGCCGATTATGTGTTTCTAAAAGCGCATTTGAAAATTGTGTCGGCAGGCGTGCTTTCGGGCGAGATGAAAGGAAAAGATTTCATCCCTGCACACAGTCTGGCAATGTCTACCGCCCTGAATAGCAATGCTTTCCCTACGTGGGATTTGGACAAACCAACTGCTTTGCACTATTTAAAAGCAGAAGCCTTGCAAAACATCCCCGATAATTTGCCCAAAGGACACGTTTTAGTGAGTTACAAGGGCAGTCCGCTGGGATTTATCAAAAACATTGGCAACCGCGCCAACAATCTTTATCCGCATGAGTGGCGCATTCGGATGGCGTTAGGTTGAAACTTCAAATTTTTAAGTCTGTTTCAAAAAAAATGCGTACCTTTGCGCGTTAAAAAAAGAAAACAGAATGAGTGAAGAAACAAAAAATCATGCCGCCGGTGACTATTCGGCGGACAGTATTCAGGTTTTAGAGGGGTTAGAAGCCGTTCGGAAGCGTCCTTCCATGTACATTGGCGATACGAGCCAGAAGGGATTGCACCATTTGGTGTATGAGGTGGTGGACAATTCCATTGATGAAGCCCTTGCGGGGCATTGTAAGAACATTGACGTGTTCATCAACGAGGACAATTCCGTGACCGTGAAGGACGACGGGCGCGGCATTCCGGTCGGCTATCACGAGAAAGAGAAAAAATCTGCCCTCGAAGTGGTGCTGACGGTGCTTCATGCCGGCGGTAAATTCGATAAAGATTCCTACAAAGTGTCCGGCGGCTTGCACGGGGTCGGCGTATCGTGCGTGAATGCCCTCTCAACCTATCTGCGGGCAGAAGTATGCCACGAAGGCAAGATATATATGCAGGAATTTTCATGCGGCAAAGCCATTTCGCAATTGCAAACCATCGGCGACACCACCGAGCGCGGCACGACCATCACTTTCAAGCCCGATGCCACGATTTTCACCGTTACCGAATATAAATACGACATTTTGGCGGGGCGTTTGCGCGAATTGGCGTATCTGAACGCCGGTGTGCACCTCGCATTGACCGACAAACGCCTTAAAAACGATGCGGGCGAATGCAAAACCGAAGTATTTTACTCCAACGAAGGCTTGAGCGAGTTTGTGCGCTTCATTGATGCCGCCAAGGAGCCGCTGCTCGGCAATGACGTGATTCATATCATCACCGAAAAAGAGGGAATGCCGGTGGAAGTGGCGATGACTTACAACACATCTTACAACGAAAGCATCTCGTCTTATGTCAACAATATCAACACGATAGAACATGGTACACACGTAGCAGGCTTCCGCAGCGCGCTCACCCGTACCTTGAAAAAATACGCGGAAACCAGCAAATTGCTGGAAAAAGTGAAAATCGAAATCTCGCCCGACGACTTCCGCGAAGGATTGACCGCCATCATATCCGTGAAGGTGCAAGAGCCTCAGTTTGAGGGACAAACGAAGACGAAGTTGGGCAACAACGAGGTGCGCGGAGCCGTTGACCAGGCGGTGGGTGAAGTGCTCGGAAACTACCTCGAAGAGCATCCGAAAGAAGCAAAAACGATTGTCGATAAGGTGATTTTGGCAGCCACAGCTCGTCACGCAGCCCGCAACGCCCGCGAATTGGTTCAACGCAAATCGCCACTTTCGGGCAGTGGATTGCCCGGCAAACTGGCAGACTGCTCCGACCGCAACCCCGAACTGTGCGAGATATTTCTCGTTGAGGGCGACTCGGCAGGTGGTACCGCCAAACAGGGGCGCGAACGCAAATACCAAGCCATTTTACCGCTGCGCGGTAAGATTTTGAATGTGGAAAAAGCGATGCCCCACAAGGTGTTTGACAGTCAGGAAATTCGTAATATCTTTACCGCTTTGGGCGTGACAATTGGCACCTCCGAAGACAGTAAAGAGTTGAATATAGAGAAGTTACGTTACCACAAAGTGGTGATTATGACCGATGCCGACGTGGACGGTAGCCACATCGCGACACTGATTTTGACGTTCTTTTTCCGTCACATGCGCCCGATGATTGAAAATGGCTACATATATATTGCCACGCCTCCGCTTTACCTGTTGAAAAAAGGCAAGGTGGAAGAATATTGTTGGACCGACCAGCAGCGTCAAGCGTTCATCGACCGCTATGCCGATGGCGATGAAAAACAGGTGCACACGCAACGCTACAAAGGTTTGGGTGAGATGAACGCCACACAGCTTTGGGACACCACGATGAACCCGGAACAGCGCACTCTGCGCCGCGTTTCCATCGACAACGCCGCCGAAGCCGACCGCGTATTTGCGATGCTGATGGGTGAAGAGGTGGCTCCGCGTCGCGAATTTATCGAGGAGAACGCGACTTATGCCAATATTGATGCCTAACTGGTTAAATATTGATACTTTTATTTCTGTAATCTATGTTACACTAATTGTCGGCACGTGTTTGGTCGTGCTGACCAAAAATTCCAGCCCGCCTCGCACGATTGGGTGGCTTTTGATACTGATTTTCGCGCCCGTGGTCGGACTGATTTTTTATTACATGCTGGGGCAAGACCAGCGCAAGCGAAAATTTGTTACCCGCCATTATTACCACAAAATCAAAGGTTTGAGTTTTAAGGAGTTAGTGCCCGATAAAAATGCGGATTTGGTGCCCGCTTATGCCAATCTCATCAATTTGCTGAAGCGCAACAACCGTTCGCCACTGCTGCAAGGCAGTAAAGTAGAGATTATTTCGTCCGGTACGCGCATGTTTGAGGTTCTGATTCAAGATTTAGATGCTGCAAAAGACCATATTCACTTTGAGTTTTTCATTTTCAACAACGATGAAACCGGCAAATTGGTGAAAACGGTGCTGATGAAAAAGGCTCTGCAAGGTGTGAAAGTGCGTTTTATTTACGACAATATGGCAAATTGGAAAGTGCCGCGCAAGTTTTTTTACGAGATGCAAGAAGCCGGCGTGGAAGTTACCTCGCTGATGGGCGTGCGTTATCCGCTGTTGCAGAGCAGCAAAATCAACTACCGCAACCACCGCAAAGTGGTTGTCATCGACGGCAACGTGGGCTATGTGGGCGGGATGAACGTGTCCAACAACTATTCGATTAACTCCTTTTGGATGGACCGGCATGTGCGGGTGGAAGGCATGGGAGCGCACGGTTTGCAGTCGAGTTTTTTGCTGGATTGGGTGGCGGCGGGCAAAACCTGCCCACATCCGGAAAAATATTTTCCGCCAACTGAAATGTACTCCGACAATTTGATGCAGATTGTCACCGGCGGACCGTTTAGCGAATTTTCCAACCTCTTGCAGGCTACGATTAGCATTGTGCTGAATGCAAAAAAATACATTTATCTGCAAACGCCCTATTTTTTGCCGACCGATTCGCTGCTGGAGGCGTTGCAGATTGCCGCGTTGAGCGGCGTGGACGTGCGATTGATGGTATCCAAGAAGTCGGATTCGTCCTACATTGACCCGGCGGCGCATTCCTATTTTGAGGATTTGCTGCGTGCCGGGATGCGCATTTACGAACTGCAAGGTCGTTTTGTGCACGCCAAAACGCTGGTGACTGACGATAATTTGTCCGTCATAGGCTCATGTAACCTCGATTTTCGCAGTTTTGAAGCCAACTTTGAAATCAATTGTTATATGTACGACACCGCTGTAGCCAAGCAAAACAAGGAAATCTTTTGCGAAGAGTTGCAACACAGCAAAGAAATTCAGTACGACGAGTGGAAAAAACGCAGCCATTTCAAACGCCTGCTGGAGTCTGTGGTGCGCCTGTTTGCGCCGCTGATGTAATTTGCCGCGCCGACTGACTTGTTGCTATTCAAAAAAAATGTTTTACCTTTGCACTCAAATTAGAATAGCAATATGAAAAAAAGAAGAAATCTCGCTGCTATGGCACTCGTAGCAGGAATGATGATGATGACGGGCTGCGAAACATCGTACGAAACGCCCGTAATTTCGGTGAACAAAACAGTGATTGAGGCAGTTGCTTCTGACGCTACTTATTACATTACTGTAACGAGCAACAACGCGTGGACTGTGGAGAGCCTAATTCCCACATGGTGCGAGGTAAGCCCCGCTTCCGGTGCCGGTGATGGAACAATTACGGTGCATGTCTTGGAAAACGAAGACACAAACCCGCGTGCTACCTCCATAAACATCACTTCAGGGTCTGCTTCTGCACAAGTAACTGTTAATCAAGCAACGGCAAGCACTCGTTCGTATATATCAGCCATCGCTCCGGCTCACGAATATCCCATTACCGTAGGTTGGGATTCCATACCGGATGCCCAATGGACAGCTGAGGTGACGAAAGGAAGTGACTGGTGCCACTTAAGTTCTTCTTCCGGTTATGGATATGACACAATTGTAGTGTCTGTGGAGGCAAATTTAACAACAACTCCCCGTGAGGCAATTATAATTACACAGATTGGAGGACTTCCTCAACGACAGATAACTGTTACGCAGCGTCCCTTGCCAAGTGCCAACGTAACGAATATAGAAATGGTATCCATAACGGGGGGTAGCCTAACGTTAGATGCAGATACAATGATAATCATAGATTCCATAACAAGGATAGATAGTGTAACGGTAGAAGTAGAGTATGATACTATAACATTCCCGAGCAGAAGCGTACCCATTACCGGGTTCCAAATAGGCAAATACGAAGTTACAGAGGGTTTATGGAAAGCCGTGATGGAAAGCAATCCTTCATATAATGTCAAAGGCGACAACTTTCCGGTGGAAAATGTCAGTTGGGACGACATCCAAATGTTTCTCAAAGTGCTCAATGCGCTCACAAATAGAACCTATCGCCTGCCCACAGAAGCCGAATGGGAATATGCCGCTAAGGGTGGACAAAGCTATAACTACAGTGGCAGCAACACGGTTGGTGATGTAGCGTGGTATTCCGAGAATAGTGATATGGAAAAACACGAAGTTGGAAAGAAAACAGCGAACGCATTGGAAATTCATGATATGAGCGGTAATGTTTGGGAGTGGTGCAGCGATGATTGGTACAATAGCAGCACCCATCCGACGACCCCTCCGGCAGGCTATGTAGATGGTACGTACCATGTATATCGCGGCGGCAGCTGGTTTGGTACTGAGAGTGCCTGTGAAGTATCGGATAGGCCCGGCACACAGTCCACGCGCCGCGCAGAGTATTTAGGCTTCCGCTTGGCGTTGTGAGAGCATCGCATAAACAGCATGAAATTATGAAACATGAACTTATTGACGAACTTATTCGTCTGGCTTTTAAGGAGGATGTGGGCGATGGCGACCACACTACGCTGTCGTCCATTCCGGCGGATGCGATGGGAACGGTGCAACTGCTTATCAAAGAGGCGGGTGTGTTGGCGGGCGTGGCTGTTGCCGAGCAGATTTTTCACACGTTCGACCCCGACTTGAAAATCAATGTGCTTATCCATGACGGCACAGAGGTGAAAGTGGGCGATGTGGCATTCACGGTGGAGGGTCGCGTGCAATCGCTGCTGCAGACCGAACGTTTGGTGCTGAATGTGATGCAACGGATGAGCGGCATTGCTACAACCACGCGTCGCTATGTAAAGAAGTTGGAAGGCACCCACACGCGCGTTTTAGACACGCGAAAGACCACTCCGGGCTTGCGAATGCTGGAAAAGGAAGCCGTGAAAATTGGCGGCGGCACCAACCACCGCATCGGGCTGTTCGATATGATTTTGCTGAAAGACAATCATGTGGACTTCGCCGGAGGCATCGAAAACGCCATTGTGCGCGCAAAAAAATATTGCCAAGAGCACGGCAAAAACCTCCCCATAGAAATTGAGGTGCGCAATTTTGACGAGTTGAACGAAGCACTCCGAGTAGGCGGCATCGACCGCATCATGCTGGACAATTTTAATGTGGACGACACCCGCAAGGCAGTCAAAACAGTGAACGGGCAGTACGAAACAGAGTCGTCAGGCGGCATCACCTACGACACCCTGCGCGATTATGCCGAAACGGGGGTCGATTACATCTCCGTGGGCGCACTCACCCACTCGGTGAAAAGCCTCGACATGAGTTTGAAAAGCAAATTTTAGTTGCTGAATATCGCCCGAAAATCTTCCCCGTTTTTAGGCTGAAACGTCTTGAATCCCAGTGATTTACCCATCTCTACATTGGCTTCGCCATCGTCAATAAACAGGGTTTCCGAAGGCACCATTCCCGAATCGGCTATCATCTTGTCGAAGATGATGCGGTGGGGCTTCACGCACTTCATCTTGTAGGAGAGGTAAAGTTTGTCGAAATACGCCGAAAGCGGCTTGCCCTCCGACGATAAATCAGGCGAATCTGCCCAATCCATCACAAACGGATTGGTGTTGCTCAACAAATACAGATTGTAGCCACGGGTGCGCAAGTCCTCCAGCATCTTCAACTTATAGACCGGCAACTCCACCAGAAAACCGCGCCACGCCCAATCAATATCCTCGTCTGAAATGTATGTACCGGCTTCCGCCCTGACGGCATCATGAAATTCAGCGGCTGAAAGCAACCCCTCCTCCAAATTCAAAAAGAGTCCCTTCTGATGATAGGCATCCAACAAATCTTCAGCATTTTTCAGCCCAAGTTCAATAAACCGGCGCACCGAACGCGCTCTGTCTAAGGTGATTAGCACACCCCCTAAATCAAATACAATATTTTTTATACCAGTCATAAGAGTTATGAGTTATGAATTATGAGTTATGAGTTATGAGTTATGAGTTGTGAATATCAGTTACAAAAATAACTCATAACTCATAACTCATAACTCTAAAAAACGACGTTTACTATTTTGTTGGGGATTATAATCACTTTTTTTGGGGTTTTGTCTTCCAGCCATTTTTGTGACTGGTTGTTTGCCAATACTTTTGCTTCTACCTCTATCTCCGGGGTGTCAATCGGGAAATCCATGGTGAAACGGGCTTTGCCGTTGAACGAGATGGTGTATTTTACTGCACTTTCTTTCAGATATTCATCGTTGAAATCGGGGAAACGGGCATCGCATACGGTGGTTGTGTTGCCCAACCGGTGCCACAGTTCTTCGGTTATGTGCGGTGCAAACGGTGCCAATGTAATCACTAAGTTGCTCAATACCGTATGTTTGTTGCATTTCAACGCCGTCAGTTCGTTCACGCAAATCATGAATGCCGCCACAGAGGTGTTGAACGAGAAATTTTCAATGTCCTGCCCCACTTTTTTGATGAGTTTGTGGATGGATTTCAACTCCTCGTCAGTCGGCTGCTCTTCGGAAACAACAAATTTATCGCCTTCAAAAAACAAATTCCAGAGTTTGCGCAAAAACCGCGAAACACCGTCTATACCATTCGTATCCCAAGGTTTGGACTGTTCCAACGGTCCGAGAAACATCTCGTACAAACGCAATGTGTCCGCCCCAAATTTTTCCACCACATCATCGGGATTCACCACATTGAACATCGATTTCGACATTTTTTCGGCTGCCCAGCCGCAAATATACATGCCGGCTTCGAGAATAAATTCCGCATTTTTGTATTCCGGCATCCAATTTTTGAACGCCTCCATATCCAAAATATCGTTACGCACAATATTTATGTCCACATGGATTGGTGTGACATCATATTTGTCTTTCAAGCCATGCGAAACAAACGTAGGATGGGGTGTTCCCCCTTTTGGGGGATTAAGGGGGGCTTTCACGCGATACACAAAGTTTGAACGCCCCTGAATCATGCCCTGGTTGATGAGTTTTTTGAACGGCTCGTCCTCCGCGATAAGCCCCAAATCGAACAAAAACTTGTTCCAGAAGCGGCTGTAAATCAAGTGCCCTGTCGCGTGTTCTGTTCCGCCGATATACAAATCAACATTGCGCCAATAGTCGTTGGCAGCCTTGGATACCAACTCATTCGCATTGTTGGGGTCTTCGTAGCGCAGATAATACGCCGAAGAGCCGGCAAATCCCGGCATGGTAGCCAATTCGAGCGGATACTCGTTAGTTGTCTTCTTTTTATCCATAATTTTATCCATTTTCGGGCACAAAATTACATGAAAATTCTGAGATTTCCAAGCGCATGAATAAAAAGTCAGAGCAATCCGCATACCCCATACCTGCGTGCCTGCCCTGATAATGAGAGCGCACAAGCAGGGGCACCCCATACAGGTGCCCCTACCTCGCGTCTATGCCAAATTATTTTTATCCTCTACTTCAACTCCCGAAACATCCCTTCCATGCGGAAGCGATTGCCACCCTCTTCATAGTCGTACGAAAACCTGAAGCCCGAATCAGTACCGACAGTGGTGCTGGTGACGTATTCCGCTGCACCAGCGGTGATGGGCACTCTGATGCTGTCGCTCTCCCAGGCTGCTACTGTGAAGTTGTTGCCGGTGGTGCCGGTGCGCACAAATTGGATGCCATACCTTTCCAGTGCTGTGAAATAAGCTCCGGATGGGTCGAAGGATGAACCTTTGTATTCTGCCAGTGTTTCCTTCGTGTTTCCGTGAAAAAAACGGACTGCATTGGCTGACGTTGCCGTCAGTATGCGCGAGAAGGCTACCGTGGCAGGGGCTCCGTCAGCTATCCAAGTCACGCCGCCGTCGTCAGATTTAAGCCTGGTGTTTGTGGCCTCAAGATAGTAATTTCCCGACCACTCGTTCACTAATTTCAGGACAAATACTAACTCCGTTCCCTTCTCGGCTTTTTGGTAGTTGGATACCGCATCAATAGCCATGCCGATGGCATACAGCGAATCGCAATGCAGGCCCGACGTATTGATTGAGAACGGGAAATGGGTGTAGATTTCCCCCGCAGGAAGGGTCGCTTTCCATGAGGGAACAGTCACCAGAGCAGGTAACAAGGGTCGGTACTTCACCGTCACGTCAAGCATATATTTGCCGTTATACCAATTGATAAGGCTGTCGACTTGACGGAGTGTAATTTCTACATCCTGCTCTACGCGCTTCGTACCGCTTGCCGAAATAGAAACGAAAGTACTCTCCTGACCGCCAAAAGGCACATTAAAGGTGGCTATCCGCTCGTTTGCGCCAACAATATA
>BNTU01000066.1 GCA_025996835.1 Bacteroidia bacterium | reverse complement strand
AGCGTTCATACGGATTGGCATAAGTTTCACTACGGTCTGAGTAGTCTGCCGATACGGTGAACCACTCGTAGTTGCTGGCAGTAACTACCATATCGGGTCCATTGATGTCCTGCGAAATGCACACTGTCGGAAATCCCGCATCATCATCGCGGCTCGATGCTGAGCCAAATATGCAATACTGCATAGCGATGCGGGAATACAGCCCATTGATTTGAGCAGTGATAAGCGAAGGGTCGTTTTCTATTATCGCTTTATTCTGGTCTTCGGTAACGGTACCACCTTCGGGCACTGTATCCAGATCAGCACAAGCCCACAGCATTGATACACAAGCAAGGGCAATTATTTTATTTAGATGTTTCATAATTTTTATTGAAAATAATTTACAATTCATAATTTACATTATTAAAAAGTGAGAGAAATCCCGCCCGATAGTGTGCGCAAAGCACTGTATCGGAAGTTACCGGATGTTGTGCTACTGCCTAACCCCCACTCAGTACGCGGGTCAAGTCCCTGCCGTGCAGAGAAAAGAGCCAAATTATCACCCGAAACAAACAATCGTAACGAAGATATTTGAACCTTGTTCGTCAATTTGGACGGAAGCGTGTAACCCAACACAACATTGTTTAACGACAGATAATTGGAACTGATTACAAAGCGTGAAGATTGCTGTTGGTGCACATCATCCGTACCCAACCGAGGTACATTTGTATTCGGATTTTCGGGAGTCCACGAATTTAAAATATCTTTGTGCCAATTCAAACCGGCATCGCTGGTTTGCGCAGAGTGCATCAACTCGGAATAACTGCCATCATACATATTGCCGCCTAATTGGTAGGCAAACTGGCACGACAAATCAAATCCATACGCTTTAAAATCTGCACCAAACCCACCATATACCGCAGGTAAAGTATTGCCTAAATCTGCCTGTTTTGCATCGGTAAACACATCGGTGGTTTTATAATTTCCTTTGTCGGGGTCTATGTAAAAGAGATTTTTACCTGTTTCCGGGTCTACGCCTGCCCATTTTGCCATATAGAGTTGATATTGTGAGCCACCCACCTTATAGATGTAGTTGCTGCCTTTAATACCGCCGGCATCTTTGGCGTCTTTTATCAAGTCCAAAATTTCGTTGTGCACAAATGTAGCATTAGCAAAAAGCGATGCCTCAATGCCATTTTCTTCGTAAACTACGCCATTCAATTCTATTTCTACACCTCGGTTAAGCATACTGCCCACGTTCATAGGCTTGTAATCAAATCCTGAACTGACAGGCAACGGTTGGTAGTAGAGCAAGCCATCGGTTGTGCGACTAAAATATTCTACACTACCGCTTAATCGCTTGTCGAAGAAATCAAATTCTGTACCTGCGTTGAACGAATAAGACGTTTCCCACGTAATATCCTTATTACCCAAATAGGTCATCGCTACTGCAAAGTCATCGTTGCTGTTAGATATTTCATATTGGTTGGCATAAGCATAGTAGTTTGGGTTTGAATTTCGGTATAACAAAGCATCGTTGCCTTGTACACCGTAACTCACTTTCAGTTTCAGTTCGTCTATCCAATCAATATCGCTCAAGAAATTTTCTTTGCTGATGAGCCACGCCAAACCACCGCTGCCAAAGTTGCCCCAGCGATTATCGGGGTGGAAACGGGAAGAGGCATCACGGCGGAAAGACCCGCTTGCAAAGTATTTCTCATCATAGTTATATTGTACACGCCCCAAGAATCCCTCTGTAACATAGGTGTCTGTTTTTGAACCCATATCTGTGGGGGGCCACTGAATAGCATTGCTCAATTCGCCTGCATCGGGGTTGTAAATTTTTTGCCGCGAACCGAACAACTGTTGCATTTTTCGACTATACGTTTCATAGCCCACTAACACATCTACATTATGCACATCGGCAAATGTCTTCAGGTATTTTGCCAAATACTGTTGATTGACATCCAAATACCTGTCATTTTCTACCTCTACCTGCCCACCTGCGGAAGCACTGCTACCATAGAAAGGATTGTACAAATAACTGTAACGTTGATTTAACACATTGGCACTTAAAGTACCCGTAATGGTCAATTCGTCTATGGGTTTCAATTCCACATCCCACTTGCTGGTGGCTACATCCCAATTGTTGTCATATTTATTCAATACGAGGTCGCCCTTGGGGTTTCCCATTGGCATAAAAGCACGGTAATTATTGGTATTGTTGCCATAGTCATACACCGTCAGTCCTCTGTCATCTACCTTAACAGTGCCATCGGGCTTGCGAACATACATTGGATAGATAGGAGCCACCATATTGGCGGCATAGAACGCATTACCCGAACTGCCCCACCCAAGTTGCGAAGTGGGCGATTGTTGAATTGCCTCTGTAATGCCTATATTAGCCCCTATTTTGAGCCAACTTTTGGCTTGATAGTTGCCTTTTGCCGTGCCTGAATAGCGTTTGAACCCTGAAGCAGGAATAATCCCGCTATCATCCAAATAACCCAATGAAATATAGTAAGATAACTTATCTTTTGCCCCCGATACACTGATGTTATATTCCTGTCGCAGGTTGCCTTTGTCGAACAACTCATCATACCAATTATCAGGCGTATAATAATAATCGTCATCGGAATATCCCAATGTGGCATTAGGGTTCAGTTTGAGGTTTGTACCTATCAGCCGTTCGCCATTGGGTACGGTATAAACTTGATAGCCCAATCGGCTTATTGCATTGTCGTTAGCATACTTGTAGGCCTCCGCCGCCGATCCTCCGTTGTATATTTGGCTGTTGTACAAGCCCTTAAAGTACGTTTCGTAATACATACCTGGGTCTGTCATTACAGCATAGTTGGGTATAGCACGTGAGTTTGAACCCCATTTGGCATTTACCGTAACTCTGGCTTCACCCGTTTTGCCGGATTTAGTGGTAATAAGCACCACTCCATTGGCACCACGTGCTCCGTAAATAGCCGTAGCTGCCGCATCTTTGAGCACGGTCATCTTTTCAATATCACCGGAATTGATAGCAGCGATATTGCCATCATAAGGGGCACCATCTACGATATACAAAGGTGCATTACTTGCCGACATGGAACCAAACCCGCGAATACGGATGGCAGCAGCCGTACCGGGCTGTCCGCCTCCTGTATTTGCCACTTGCACTCCTGCCACTTGCCCCGACAGCGCATTGGTAACATTGGATACCGAGCGGGCATTTATTTTCTCAGCACTAATGCTGGCTGCCGACCCCGTAAACGAACTTTTCTTCGCTGTTCCATACGCCACGACCATCACCTCGTCCAGCGAATTGTCCGCCGGTTGCAATGCCACATTCACATTGTCAGCCACCGCAGCCTCGCTGTCCTTCATACCCAAGTACTTGACAATCAGACTTTGCGCCTCCGCAGGCACACTCAACTTGAACTGCCCCTCCAAATCGGTAACCGTGCCGACGGAGGCGTTCCCCTTCACCGTGACGGAGGCACCAATAACAGGCTCTCCGCCCTCATCCACCACTTTCCCCTGTATAGCCCTGTTCTGCGCCAATGCAGCCCCGATGCTCAAGGAAAAGCAAATCAACATCAAACTAATTTTTCTCATAAATTTACCTTTAAAAATTTAACTTAATATTTGCTTAATTTCTCTAATTTTTGTTTTTCGGCGTATAATATGCATTATGTTAAATAGACTTTTGCATGATTTGCAATGTAAAAATCAAAAAACATAGCAACTTGCACGAAAATCGCGGCAAAGGTAGTAATTTTTTTTTGATAAACAGCAATAAAAGTGTTAGAATGTTTGGGTTGGTGAAATTTTTAACATATTTGGGGGGAATGTGAAACATCCCGCAATCGGTTGCATCCCTACGGGATGCGGTGTGGAGGGGGAGGGACACGGTTTTCTACCGAGCGATGCATCCCTACGGGATGCGCCCCCATCCCGTAGGGATGGGTCGCTCGGTAGAAACGGCAAATCCCGCCATATATCCGGCATCCCGTTAGGGATGCCACCGTATGGCTTTGCCCACCTCTATCATTTTCGTGACCTCACGAAAATGATCCACAGGCTCTGTGTGCAGGGTTTTGCACGAATCCATGGCGCGCTGGATAGCTACCCGGAAATTTTCTCAATGATACGTTGTTTGTCCATTTTTTTGATTTATTAAATTTTTTGCAAAGGTAAGCAATATCTTTATCTTTACAAAATCTTTCCAAATTTCGCAAATAATTTGCATAATTTGAGCATCCTATTTAACATAATGCATATTATGCGCCGAAAAGCAAACATTAAGAGAATTTAGACAATTTTAATAGTATCAAATATGAGCAAAAAAGCAACAAAATTTGCACAGAGTGCGCTTCTGATAGCTGCTCTGCTCCTGGTGGGAGGGGGAGGAGATGCCTTAAAGGCGCAATCCCCGCAAGAGGCTAAAATCGCCGTTTCCGGCGTGGTGTCTGATGCCGAAGGAACGGTCATCGGAGCCAGTGTGATTGAAAAGGGCAATCCGGGAAACGGGGTTGCTACCGATGTGGATGGCAGATATACTCTGAGAGTATCGCCAAACGCCACATTGCAGGTGGCTTTCATCGGCTATATTACTCAGGAAGTGGCGGTGAATGGTCGGACGAGCATCAATGTTACGTTGCATGAGGACACTAAGACATTGGATGAAGTGGTGGTAACGGCGTTGGGCATCACCCGCGAAAAGAAGGCTTTGGGCTATAGCGTGACCGAAGTGAATGGCGAGGAGATGCTCAAATCCAGAGGTGGATTGTCTAACCCTATCAATGCCTTGCAGGGAAAAGTGGCAGGTTTGCAAATTTCCAGCGGTAGCGGCAATATTGGTGGCTCTTCTAAAATCAATATTCGCGGCAATCACTCTATATCCGGCAGCAATCAGCCTCTGTTCGTGATAGACGGTGTGCCTATTGATGGCGATGACCGTCATGCCGATGTCCTAACCCGTAATGATGTGGCACGTGGTGCCGGTGGTTATGATTACGGTAACATGATACAAGATATTAACCCCGACGATGTGGCAAGTATCTCTGTGTTGAAAGGTGCCAACGCCTCGGCTCTGTACGGCTCACGTGCTACCAACGGAGTGATTTTGATTACCACTAAATCAGGAAAGAAAGGGGAAGGTTATAATGTGACTTTCAACTCTTCTGTTGGTTTTGAAAGGGTCAATAAATTGCCAAAGTTGCAAAAATTGTATGGCGGTGGTTACGGCAGCGATTTCGAAGAAGTTAAAATCAATGGCAAAACCTACAATTATCCCGATTATGCAACCGATGAAAGTTGGGGTCCTAAATATGAGAACCAAGATGTTCTTTCGTGGTATGACTTGGCAAAGTGGGAAGCCGGCGGTAAAGTGGGCGACCCGACTACCTCTAAATGGCAAACGCCTAAACATGACATCGAAGAGTTCTTTGAAACGGGTGTTTCGTTTACCAATAACGTTGCCATCTCTCAATCAACAGACCTTAGTGCGGTGCGTATTTCTTTTACAAATTCCGACCTCAAAGGCTATATACCCAACAGTTCTTTGAAGAAAAACGTTATCAACTTGGCGGCTTCTACCACAAGTGCAGACAAGAAATTAGAAGTGTTTACGAATATAACGTACTTCAATTCTGCTGCCAAAGGGCGTAGCGAAATCGGTTATGGCGACAACAGTGCTTCATTGTTCAACTCATACTGCTGGCGAGAGGTTTCCTTGTATTTGGATTCTTCTTGTGAGAACACTGCAATGCGTTCGAATTGCTTGTCCACCCAGAAGTCGAGGTTCGACTTGGATTTGCAAGAGGCAAAAGATTTGTACAAGTTTCCGGATGGCACACAAGCCTCTTGGAACCGCAGTGGGTGGGACGACCCAACGCCTGCATACAGCAACAGTCCGTATTGGATACGCAATATGAATTATGAAACCGACAATCGTAATCGTGTGTATGGTAATGTGGGATTTAGTTACAAAATATTGCCAACATTGAAATTTCAATACAAGTCGAACCTCGACTTCTGGGTGGACAAGCAATTCGAACGCATTGCAGTGTTCTCACAAGAAGAATCCAAATACAAGGAAACCTCTCGCCAGCAGTATGAGTTGAACAATGAAGCACTGTTGTCATACAACGATACGTTCAACGACTTTTCATTAAGTGCCAACTTGGGAGGCAATTTAATGTCACGGCGCTATGAACATGTGTTGGGCGAAACGGTTGGGGGATTGGCGATTCCTGAGTTTTACAATTTGAAAAACTCTATTTCAGCACCTACCTCTAAAAACGATTTGCGGGAAAAAGCAATTAATTCTGTGTTTGCAAACGCAACGATTGGCTACAAAAACACCTACTATTTGGAAGTCTCTGCACGTAACGACTGGGCATCCACACTACCCAAAGGCAAGAACTCATATCTTTACCCATCCATAACGGGGAGTTTTATCTTCTCCGAACTGACGAAAGAAAATTTAGACTGGTTGTCGTTCGGAAAACTGCGTGCCGGTTATGCTTATGTCGGTGGTGATACCGACCCTTATCGCGTCATAGACACCTATACCCAACATACAAATATTGATGAAGGCAACGGCACTCCCGGATATGTTTTAGACATCACGCTGAACAATCAATCCTTGAAGCCGGAAAGCACAGGCTCTTTTGAGGTTGGTTTAGAGATGAATTTCTTCAAAGACCGCATCGGTTTTGAGGCAACTTATTACTCTACGGCAACGGAAAATCAAATCATTCCTCTTACGGTGTCCGGCACCACAGGCTATCGTGAGCGGGTTATCAACGCCGGTTTAATTACCAACAAAGGATTTGAATTTGCGCTGCATGGCTCTCCTGTGAAAACAAGAGATTTTGAATGGTCGTCTATCCTTACCCTTGCTTCCAATACAAATAAAGTGGAGGAATTAGTGGAGGGTACCGACTATTATCGTTTAGTCAGTGCACCCTTCAAAGTGGAAGTGGGAGCCGTCAAAGGAGAAGCTTATGGCATCATCATGGGTACAGATTATGTGTATGATGACAATGGAAACAAAGTGGTCGGTGAGGACGGCCTTTATTTGGCTACGAGTGGCAATAAAAACATCGGCAATGTATTTCCTGATTTTACCGGCGGTTGGAACAACACGTTCCGTTACAAAAACTGGGATTTGAATGTCCTGCTTGACTTTTCTAAAGGCGGTCACTACTTCTCTACATCGTATATGTGGGGTATGTATTCCGGTATGTTGGAGGAATCCGCAGCAAATGGCATCCGCGAAAAAGGTCTTGTTCTCCCCGGCGTGCAAGAAGATGGCACGCCCAATGTCACGATTGTGGATGCACAAGTATATGCAGAAAGCCTTTACACAGGACCGGCTGCTCAAAACGTTTTCAAGTCGGATTATTTAAAATTGCGCGAAGTAGCTATTGGTTATAATTTCCCGTTGGCAAGCAGATACTTTGTGAAATCACTCCGCTTGTCGGCGTATGGACGCAACTTAGGCGTTTGGGGACCCGACACCAAACACTTTGACCCTGAAACCATCATTACCAATTCGGGTAATATTCAAGGGATTGAAGGCGGTGCATTACCTTCGGTTGCCAATTTTGGAGTGAGTATAGGTTTGAAATTTTAATTTAAAATAAAAAATAAAGATGAAAACAAAAATAAGTAAACTGTTTTTATTGTCTGTTATCGCTTCTTTCACTTTCGCTTGTCAGGATTTTGAAGAGCTTAATACAGACCCGAATAATCCGGCAGAAGTACCCTCCAATATGTTGTTTAGCGGTGCTCAAAAGAAAACGATGGATTATGTGTATGATGCGTGGTTCAGTGGTCGTCAATGTTTAGTGTATTCTCAATATTGGGGACAACGCAACTATACGGAAGAAGACCGGTATCAAATCCGTGAAAGTGTAAACAATAACTACTTTTATATATTTTATACCTTGATAAAGAATTTCGATGAGGTGATAGAAGTCAATACAAACCCGGAAACAGCTTCATTATCAGCTCTTTATGGTGCCAATGCCAATCAGATTGCGGCGGCTAAAATCATGAAAGCGTGGTTGTTTAGTGTGATGACCGACACTTGGGGAAACATCCCTTACTCTGAAGTGGGCAAACTGAAAGAGGGTAAGTATTATCCCAAGTATGATGACCAACAAGCCATTTATGCCGACTTGATAAAGGAATTGACGGCTGCTGCGGCTATGATTGATAAAAATGAACCGGCTTTCACCGGTGGCGACCGTATCTATAACGGCGATGCCGCGCAATGGAAGAAGTTCGCCAATTCGTTGAAAGCGCGTTTGGCACTTCATACCTCTAAGGTAGACCCCAATTGGAAAACGACTATTGCAGCAGCCCTTGCCGACGGCGTATTTGAAAGCAATGACGATGTGGCTGCCTATCACTATGGCAATACCCCTGAATATTGCTATTTCTATGAAGCTTGGTTTGTGAGTGCCCGCAATGACTTCACGATTACACGTCCTTTTATGGATATTTTAAAAGGACAACCGGACGTATTGAACAGTAAAACCCACCCTTGGGCAGGCGCAGTGGACCCACGTTTGGCTATCTATACCACTCCTCGCAATGGAGAGTATATTGGCATCCCTTATGGCATCCCCAGCGGAGAGATGGTTGCCGCGTACCGCAATGCCGCTCCTAACTGGTATTCTGCCCCGCCCGTTACATTGAATGCTAATTTTGCTGTGCCATTGATGACTTATGCCGAAATGCAATTCATCATCAGCGAATATAAGGGATTCAGTGCAGATGAGTATGAGGCAGGCGTGGAAGCCTCTCTTGCTTACTGGTCAGGAGTGAACGGCTCCGCATTAAGTGCAGGAGAAGTGGCTGCGTATGTGAATGCTGTGAGTGGAAACGTGAATGCAGAAGCCGTTGCCTTGCAAAAATACATCGACTTGTATATGAATGGTACTGAGGCATGGACGGAAATTCGCCGCACAGGCTATCCAACACAATTATTACGCCCCGGAGAGATTTCTGTTGGGACGATTAAGTTTAACATACTCGGTACACCCACAGATATTGCGAAAACGACAGATATAGTTTACCGTGTGAAATATCCCACCAATGAAAGCACGCTGAACGGTGCAAATTTCAATGCAGCGGTAAAAAAGTTGGAAGATGGCACGAACAATTACTACACTCCGATGTTCTGGGATAAACGCCGAACAGAAGGACCACATCCGGCAAATAAATAAGAATAACATAATTTAAAAAAAACAATAATGAAAAAGTATATATTATTAGTATTTAGTGCAGCCTTGTTGTCTGCTTGTACGAATGATGACAATGAGTTGGGAATCAGCACGGGGATACTTCCCACAGAGATAGAAGTGGTGTCACTGAGTAGCACCGTGGCGTTTGAAACCGTTGTAGCGGGTGCAGCAACTGCCAATATCCATTTGGTCGATACGAGCGGTATAATATTGCCACTACGTACTGCTGTACCGGTGAATGACAAAATCCTTGCCGCTGAGTTCACCATAGCAGAGTTGAAATTGAGTGAGGTTGACGATGAGGCTACTCTCAAAATAGAGGTACCCGGTGGTGGCTACACCTTTTCGACAATTTCCATGGTCTCGGCGTGGAACACACCTGTGGCGAACAAGAAATTTACCACCTTGGAGGCAAGTATGCTTTCGGATACCTTGACATTTTCTGTCAATATTGAAGAGTGGATGGATGAAAGCAAAATTGCTATTACAGCCACTCGTGCTATAAATAGCGGAGCAGCACTACCACTTGCCCTCGCCTCGGTTGAGGATGAGGAGGGAGCAGATGTGCCGAGTGCAAAGCAGTACGTTTTCATCATTGCCACGTTGCAGAGCACTACGGGCGCACAAGCGGGCGACACCGTAAACATCTCACTAACAGCAACCTACGACGGTGGACGTTCAGAAGATTTTGAATACGCTTTTGTCATCACCGCAGACGAGTTTGCAGAAACTGCCGGCAACGAATTTGCAGCATTTCTAACTAACGGGAATATCGCTACTTTTACGGCTGCAGATTCAGCCCAAACATTCTACGGTTTGCTGAGCGGTGAAGCGTACAAAGGAGTAGAAAATGCCCTCGCTGCGACTAAAAACGAGCCGGTCATCTTTTTTGCCTCATCAGATTATAAGTTATATACTCTGCCATCCGATTCTTGTCAGGTTGGGTTTGAGCCTGCTTCTGAGGTAGATTTCGATGCAAACAACAGACTCGCGGTCGAGAGTGCACCGGCAACTTTTAGTAGCATACCCGAATTTAATTGGATTGGTACCAACTACTATGTGGTAAAAGTAGAAATAGGTGTGAAACCGACAACCTACTATGGCTACCTTGCAATAGAACCGGTTATGATACAATCTCCTATTTATGGTGAAGACGTTTACAGCGCGAAATACACGGTCAACTACGGGCTTGAGCGCGACTATGAAGAAGAGTAATAGTTGAGCGGATTTTTTTTCATTTCAATGCTGCTAAAATATCTTTCGGCACCAACACTACTTTCTCACACGCTCTTGTTGGTTTTTGTTTCAAAAAAAGTACCGGAATGATGGTTTTTCCTTTTGCAAAAGGCAGTAATGCTGCTTTTCGTTCCAATTCGGCAAACAGTTCGTCAGTTGAAAGTATCCTGTCACTCCATTTACATTCACCGACTAACAACGATTTTTCATCGTGAGAAACCGCAACCACATCCAATTCCATACTTACATTTTTTGCCGGATTGCCCCACCAGCGAGCTGCCGGATTGAAGGTAACGCCGCTGATTGTGAGATGTGGGACGGCATCTCTGCAAAGTTTTTCCCAATGGAGCGACACATATTCCGAAAAATGCTCTTGGATGCGATTCAAAATAACATTTGCCTGCTCTATTTCGATAAACGAACGATAAGGTACCACATATTTGAAGTAAAAGTTGAGAAACTGGTCGGCTATCTTGTAAAGACTTCGCTTGCTGTTTTTGTAATTTTCGCCAAAGGGCACTTCACGCTCAACATAGCCAAGCGAAACAAGTTTTTCTAATGGTGCCGACAAATTCGTAGCGGGTTTGCCCAGCCGCGATGCAATTTCCGACAAGCGGTGACACCCCGCAGCAATAAGCGAGAGAATCGTAAACGAATGCACAGTATCGCGCATATCGTCTAAAAACAACCGCATCGGCTCATCATACAATATGCCCTGTGAACTGAGCAAATGCTTTTTCAACGCCGTAGCCAGAGTCGGTTCAGTCAACCGCAACGCCCAATAGCGGGGAATGCCACCCCACACACTGTGTTCTTCAATTGCCTCAATATCAGAACATTTCAATACCTCCTGAATATATGCCAATCGCATCGGTTTGATTTTCATTATTTCGTCTGCCCGACCATACAAAGGCGCAGAACTGTCCAAAACCAAACCATACATCAGTTGCTGAGACGAGCCGCAAAGTACCAAATTGTAATTTAACCCACCCTTATCATCCCAGATTTTTTGAAGTATCGACGGCAATTCCGGCGCACTTTTTGCCAGATAAGGAAATTCGTCCAAACAAAGTGTTGTTTTGAGTCTGCCTTTTTGCTTTACGCGCAAGTTGAACGTATCCAACAACGTTTCCCAATCGGGGTAAATCACTTTGTCGAAGCCGGGTATCACAGATGCCATCACTTTGGCTAATAACACACGTTGTTGTGCCGCCTCCGATTGGTCCGCCAGAAAATAAACATCATTCTTTGTCAAAACCTGCCGAATAAGGCGTGATTTCCCTGCGCGCCTCCTTCCGTAAAGCACTATAAATGAGGCTGTTTCTCGCTGAAATGATTCTTTCAATCGGGCTTGTTCAGATGTTCTATCAACAAATTTCATCATTGTTATTTATTTATTATGTTTCTCAAACATTATGTTGCTCCAACATAATGTTGCTCCAACATAATGTTTGAGAAACATAATCTTTTATCGGCGCAAAGGTACGAAAAAGTTTTATAACTTGTTTTTCTTGTCGGCATTTTTTATTTCATACCTGAAAAAAAAAGATTTTGCTAAATATCAAAATATTTACTACCTTTGCACCCGAAAAAATAAAAAATTAATACATAATAAATATGAAAACAAATTTTAGTAAAATTCTATTCGCATCTTTGTTCCTGTTTGCAGGGACGTTCTCCTCGTTTGCTCGCATTGAGCTTCCGAAAGTATTTACCGACAATCTTGTCTTGCAGCAGCAAACTCAGGCTCCTGTCTGGGGGCGCGCGACGCCGAAAAAAGAGGTTACTGTTACCACTTCTTGGGACAAAAAGACGTATGTGGTGCATGCCGACCCGACGACGGGCAAGTGGCAAGTGAGCGTGCAAACACCTGTGGCGAGCAACACGCCCTATTCGATTACGATTTCCGATGGGAAAGCCGTTACGCTCAACAACATTCTCATTGGCGAGGTGTGGATATGCTCCGGTCAGTCGAATATGGAAATGCCGGTGGCAGGTTGGGGCAAAGTGATAAATTATGAGCAGGAGGTTGCCGCCGCCAACTATCCGCAAATACGTCTGTTGCAGGTGAACAGGACGACCTCCACTCAGCCGTTGGAAGATTTGAAGAGTACGCGTGACGGCTGGCAGGAGTGTTCTCCGGCTACTGTTGCGGAATTTTCTTCTGTGGGCTTCTTCTTTGGTCGCCATCTGTTGCAACATCTGAAGGTGCCCATCGGGTTAATCAACACCTCGTGGGGCGGCACCATTGCGGAAGCGTGGACAAGCGGCGAATCGTTGGAACTGATGCCGGATTTTAAAGCCGGCGTGAGCGAGATACGGGCAGTGGTGGAAGAAGAGGCGCAACGTGCTTACGAGCAGAATCTTAAAGCATGGAACGAGAAAGTCATCAAAGCCGATTTGGGCAGTACACACCACTGGGAGCAAAGCAAATTCGATGATAGTGCCTGGCAAACCATGACCCTCCCCGGCGTATGGGAAAGCAAAGGATTAGCCAATTTCGACGGCATCGTGTGGTTTCGTAAAACCGTAGAAATCCCTGCGGCTTGGGCAGGCAAAGAGCTGCAACTCAACTTGGCGATGATTGACGACAATGAAATCACCTATTATAATGGTGTGAAAGTGGGCGCAACAAACGGGCATGCTGTTGACCGCCGCTATAAAATACCGGCAGCCCAAGTGAAAGCAGGTAAGGCTGTTATAGCTGTTCGCGTGACTGATACCGGAGGCGGTGGCGGCATTTACGGAGAGCCGCAAAACATGTCCCTGTCGCTTGCCTCTAAGCCTCAAGAAAAACTTGCATTGGCAACCGAGTGGAAATATAATGCCGTTGTGGACTTAACGAAGTTGGGAAAAGCCCCTGTCGGGGTGTCAAACAATCCCAACCGTCCCACTGTTTTATACAATGCGATGCTTCATCCCCTTGCTCCGTATGCTGTGCAGGGTGCCATTTGGTATCAGGGCGAGAGCAATGCGAGCCGCGCCGAGCAGTATAGGACACTTTTCCCGTTGATGATTCAAGATTGGCGCAAGTTATGGGGCTACAATTTCTCGTTTTACTTTGTGCAATTGGCAAACTTTGGGGCATCATTAAATGAGGCTTGGCCCCTGTTGCGAGAGGCACAGTCGCAGACTTTAGCATTGGAAAACACCGGTATGGCGGTTACAATTGATATTGGCGAGACGAGAGACATCCATCCGAAAAACAAGCAGGATGTGGGTCTGCGTCTGGCATTGGCTGCGCGGGCAAACACCTATAAGGAAAATATTGCCTTCTCCGGTCCTATCTATCAGTCGCATAGCATTGTGGGAAAGACTATTCGCATCCGGTTCAATCATACCAATCAGGGATTGAAAAGCAAAAACAACGCTCCTCTTTCGGGTTTTACGATTGCCGGACCCGACCACAAGTACTACAAGGCAGATGCTAAGATTGAAGGCGACGAGGTGGTGGTGTCGTGCGCCGAAGTGCAATTTCCGGTAGCGGCGCGCTATGCGTGGGCAGAAAATCCGGAGTGCAACTTGTATAATGGTGCAGGGTTGCCTGCATCGCCGTTCAGGACGAATTGATGAAAACACGATTGATAGTGTTCGCTTGCTTGATGGGCGCGATGGGTTTGCAGATGCAGGCTGGTGGTGGTAACTCGTTGGAGTTGAAAGACATAGTGGAGGGGAAGTTTGCTCCTAAGCGCGTTCCTGCGATGCAGCCGATGCCCGACGGGGAGCATTATAGCGTGCTGAGCGACGACGGCAAGGCTATTTTGAAGTATGCTTACAAGACGGGGAAGTTGGTTGAGACGCTTTTTCATGTAGATAAGGTGCGAAACACCAAGTTGAATGCCATTGAGGGCTATGTGATTGACCCGGAACGCGGCTTTCGGATTTTGGTGTGGAACGAAAAAGAAAAAATTTATCGCCGCTCGTGGAAAGCCAATGTGTATGACTTCGATGTGCGCCGCAACTATCTCAAACCCCTTTCCGACACCACAGGCAAAATGATGATTCCAACTTTTTCGCCCAATGGACGGATGGCGGCGTTTGTGCGCGACAATGATATTTGGGTCAAAAAATTCGATTTCGACACCGAAATTCGGGTGACGAAGGACGGGGCGGCGGGCAAAATCCTGAACGGCATCACCGATTGGGTCTATGAGGAGGAATTTGCACAGACCAATATGCTGTCGTGGTCGCACGATGAGGACAATCAGTTTTTGGCATACTTGAAAACCGATGAAACGGAGGTGCCAACCTATTCCATGCAACTGTTTGACGGCAATTTATATCCGGATGTGCACACTTACAAATACCCCAAAGCGGGCGAAAACAACTCTACAGTAGCCTGTTACGTGTACAATATCAGCACAAAAGACACGAAAAAAATGGAGGTGCCGCTGGATGCCGACGGCTACATCCCGCGCATCCAATTCACCCCAAACGCGGAACAGTTGGCGGTGATGACGCTCAACCGGCAACAAAACCATTTCAAAATGTATTTTGTGAATGCCAAATCAACGGTTGCGAAGCAGGTTTTGTACGAAGAAAGCAGACAATACATACCGGAAGACTGGATTTCGGCGATTGCTTTCTCGGCAGACAATTTCATGTACGTGAGCGAAAAAAGCGGTTTTGCACATATATATACGTACTCGATGACGGGCGCGGGCGAAAAGCAAATCACAACAGGCGACTGGGATGTGACCAAATTTTACGGTTTTAACCCCTCCACAAAGACGGTGTATTACCAGTCGGCAGAAGAAAGTCCGCTACAACGTGCGATTTATAAGATTGATGCAAAGGGAGTTAAAACAAAACTCTCAACACAGGTCGGCACTAACAATGCCACGTTCACCGGTAATTACAAATACTTTGTCCACACTTTTCACAACACCACCACGCCACCCGTCACCACTATTCGGGACGAGCAGGGCAAGGAATGGGCTGTGTTGCAGGACAATAAGGCTCTCAAAACCACTCTGGCAGAAACGCTTTTGCCCGCCAAAGAGTTTTTTACGTTCACCACTCCAAACGGC
>BNTU01000065.1 GCA_025996835.1 Bacteroidia bacterium | reverse complement strand
CTAAGATATTGTGGTATTTACTACTGAGAGGAAGAAAAAGATTTAAATGAATTTTATCAGTCTGTTCCTACACGACGCACGGCCGAGCTGGGTTGTGGGGGAGGTGTTTCGTACCCGTAAGATGCGGGGGGAGAGGGTAACTTGCTCATTATCAATGAGTTACAAAATAGCACTCCTCTCCGATAGAGCAAAAACCCTCCCAATAGAAGAATTGCAAATATCAATGAAACAAGTTGCATTTTCTTTTTTTTTTAATTTTCGGGGGCAAAGGTAAGCAAAAATTTTTGAAACTTTGACAACACGGGTAAAAAAAATCAGGACAACCAAAAACAGGGCGGTATATTCTGGAATTTTTGCCTCCATTATGTTACGCCGGAAGGCGTTAAATTTTGATAACCCCGTACAAGCGGAGCGCAGTGCGGGGTATAAGGCACCTCCTCCTCCCAGCAACCCCGTAGTGGGTTGAATTTATTCATCGTGCCAAAACCACTTTTCATCCTCATCAATGCCGTTTTCTTTGAACAATTGTTTTATTTCATCGCCAAAAACTTCTACTTTATGATGCTCTTGTTGATTTTTGATATAATTTATGATGATATCTTTTTCTTTGTAGGAATAGGTTAATGCACAGTATTTCACGCCCCATCCACTAAAATCAGGGAAAAATCCCGATTCTTTCATCCATTTAGAACTGCCAACTTTTATATCTTTTATGTAATCTGCTAAAGCCACTGATGGGTGCAAATCTGACAATATATGGATGTGGTCGGGCATTCCATTGATTCGGAAAAGCGTACAGTTTTTATTTTTGATAATACCCATAATATAAGCATACAACACGCGAGAATGTTCAGGAGTGATGCTCTGTTGACTGTTCTTTGTTCTAAAAACAATATGATACAGGATTTGACGATAAGCAGCCATAAATAAAGTAATTCATAATCTATTTTGCCCGCAAAAGTAAGCATTTTTCATCAAATGGCAAGTCCGGAAGAACTTCAACCCACTACGGGGTTGCTGGGAGGAGGAGGTACCTTATACCCCGCACTGCGCTATCGCTTGTACGGGGTTATCGAAATTTAACGCCTTCCGGCGTGACAGACGGAAGCAAATTTGTAGAATATCGCTGAATTTTGATGCAGTCGCCCTATGCAAAAAAATGTCGCGATTATGTAACATTTTTCAACCCTCTCAAATGCTCCGCCATTTTCTGCTCCTGCGGGTTATTTTGGGCTGTCCAGAACGTTTTGTTTTTGATTTCGGGGGGTAGGAAATCTTGTTTTACATAGTTATTTTCGTAGTCGTGGGCGTATTTGTAGCCTTTGGAGTAGTTCAACTCTTTCATCAGTTGGGTGGGGGCGTTGCGCAGGTGCAGGGGGACGGGGAGGTCGCCGGATTGTTGCACCTCTGCCAGTGCGCTTTCGATTGCCATATATGCCGAATTGCTTTTGGGGCAGTTGGCGAGATAGACGGTCGTTTCTGCCAGGATGATGCGACTTTCGGGCCAGCCAATCTTGTGGATGGCATCGAAACAGGCGTTTGCCAGCAACAGGGCGTTGGGGTTTGCCAACCCGATGTCTTCCGAAGCCAAAATCACGAGCCGCCGCGCGATGAATTTGGGGTCTTCGCCACCTGCCACCATGCGCGCCAGCCAATATACTGCCCCGTCTGCATCGCTGCCGCGCACCGATTTGATGAATGCCGAGATGATGTCGTAGTGCATCTCGCCGCCTTTGTCGTAGGCGGCAGGATTTTCTTGCAGGCGGTCGATGACTTTCTCGTCCGTGATTACGATTTTGTCGCCGTCCTCTGCGCTGACTACTAACTCCAATATATTCAGCAGTTTACGGGCATCACCTCCTGCAAAGCGCAGTAGTGCAGCCGTTTCTTTGACCTCAATCTGCTTCTGTTTCAATTCCACATCGTCTGCCAATACCTTATTCATAAGAGCCAGCAAATCAGCCTCTTCGAGGCTTTTTAGCACATACACCTGACAGCGCGACAGGAGGGGGCGGATGACTTCAAACGAGGGATTTTCGGTGGTCGCACCAATCAGCGTGACGGTGCCATTTTCCACCGCAGCGAGCAGCGAATCCTGTTGCGACTTGCTGAAACGGTGAATTTCGTCGATAAAAAGGATGGGGCGCACATTGTTGAAAAACGCCGAACTTTTGACCTTGTCAATAATGTCGCGCACGTCTTTCACACCCGAATTAACGGCACTCAGCGTATAAAACGGAATATCAAGCTGTGTGGAAATGATTTTTGCCAGCGTGGTTTTGCCCACGCCCGGCGGTCCCCAAAGGATGAACGACTGGATGTTGCCGGACGTAATCATCTTTCGCAGCACGCTCCCCTCGCCAACTAACTGCTGCTGACCAACATAGTCGTCGAGCGACTGGGGTCGCATCCGTTCTGCTAATGGCTTATTCATCTCAATTTGCAAACCTAAAGTGCATAATATCACCGTCTTGCACCAAATATTCTTTGCCTTCCACCGCCATTTTGCCCGCCTCTTTGACGGCGTTTTCGGAACCGTAGTGGACATAATCGGCATATTTGATGACTTCGGCGCGGATAAAACCCTTCTCGAAGTCGGTGTGTATAATTCCTGCGCACTGGGGGGCTTTGCTGCCTTTGAGGTACGTCCATGCGTGTACTTCCAGCGGTCCGGCGGTGAGGAATGTTTCCAAGTTCAGGAGTTTGTAAGCGGCTTTGATTAAGCGATTTACGCCGGATTCTTGCAAGCCTAATTCGCCAAGGAACATCTCGCGCTCTTCGTAAGTTTCAAACTCGGCGATTTCGGATTCAATTTTTGCAGCCACTATCAGCAAGTCGGCACCCTCCTCCTTGATGGCTTCGCGCACTTGCTCCACGTATTTGTTGCCCTTCACAGCGGCGGCTTCATCCACGTTGCAGACGTACAGGACGGGCTTATTTGTCAATAAAAACATATCTTTGGCGGCTTTTTCTTCGTCCTTATTGAGCAACTGCACGGTGCGCGCGGCTTTGCCGCGTTCCAATGCCTCTTTGTAGCGCAAGAGCAAGTCGCACAGGATTTTAGCCTGCTTGTCGCCCGTTGCCGCCTGTTTTTGAGTGCGTGTCAGGCGCGAATCAACCGATTCCAAGTCCTTGATTTGCAGTTCATAATCAATGATTTCTTTATCACGGATGGGGTCAATTGAACCGTCCACATGGGTCACATTGTCGTCGTCGAAGCACCGGAGGACGTGCAAAATAGCATCCGTTTCGCGAATATTCGCCAAAAATTTGTTGCCCAGCCCTTCGCCTTTGCTGGCACCTTTGACCAAACCGGCAATATCGACAATCTCAACCGTAGTGGGCACAATTTTCTGCGATTGGAGCAAATCGCTCAACACATTGAGCCGCTCATCGGGCACCACAATCACGCCCACATTAGGCTCAATCGTACAAAAAGGAAAATTTGCCGCCTGCGCTTTCGCATTCGACAAGCAATTGAAAAGGGTCGATTTCCCGACATTCGGAAGCCCCACGATACCACATTGTAATGACATTTTTGCTGTTGTTATAAAAATTTGCTGCAAAATTACATGAAAATTCCGAGATTTCCAAGCGCATGAAAAAAGTCAAGACCGGACATCATTTACGGTAGTAAAAAAAAGTATATCCGATGCCCCATTCGGAAAAATCAACCAGCACGTGCGTCAAATTCGTATGCGCTTTTACGGTTAGACCTGCCCAGAAATTAGGTGTAAGGTGATATTTTAGTCCTGTTCGCACATACACGCGGTCGTGTTCGCCATTTTCAATGTTTTTTGGGAAAAGATATGCGCCGCATTCGACGGGAATATGCAGTTGAGGCGATAAAATCTGTTCATAATAGCCCACGATGGCAGGGCTGACCCTATCTTTCCGCCCTGTTCGTTGCGTACCATCGTTTTTTTTGCCGAATGAAAGTGTTGCTTCAAGACCACCACCGATGATATTTTTATGTGATAATTGGCGCAATAACTTAATGCCTGTCAGCATTTTGTAGTAATATGGCGTTTCGAGTTCGTTTTGTTTGCGTCCTGCCGCAATTCTTACGTCTAATTTCCATCGCTTATCATATTCCGGCAGGTGCTCCAACGGTTGTTGCGGTGGCTGCACGGCATTGATTTGATATTTTGCCGAAACGGATACCGGAAATAGATTTATTCCGATGTTGGGTTGTTTCCATGCACCATTGGAAAAATGCTTGAAGCCCAGAGTAGTGCCGATGGATAGAAAACGATTGATGTGATAATCGCCATAAAAATGAACGCCAGCGATATAACTGACTGATAATCCCATAAATACATTGGTGGCATTGGTGCTCTTGTCGTAGGGGTTAAAATTCCAAGCCACGCCAAATTCGCCGCCATACCCGAAAGAAAACTTTTGCCCTTTGCGCATTGCCGAAAATGGAATTTCGCCCCAACCGAAAACCGCCATAGGCTTGCCGATGTTGGGATTGTGAAAATCCCCGAAATAAGCCCCAAGACCATATTTCGGAAAATGGTACAACGACGCAAAGCTGTTGTTGTATGGCTGCATGGCAAATTTGATTTCATAACCTTGATATCGACTGTCTTTGACGGCTTGCCGCCCGACATTTGCCTCTTTAAAAACACTCGCCTTACTTGAAACATCTATCATAGGTCCGATTTCAGTGGCAATCGCGCCCCAATACGCCGTTTGAGAAAAAGAGAAATAATGAGCAAATAGTAAAAATAACAGGCTCACCAACAGTCTTTTGCGAAAATTTGTCTTCATTTGTAACATTTTCAAATTATTTTTATTGTTTTTTGGGCACAAAAAAACGGACTCAATAATCCGCTCTTAAGGTTTACCACAACCCGCATAACCAATAAGTAAGCCCGCAAATTGCGAGCGTTCGACTTATCCTTAGCTATGCTTTAAATTGTGGTAATTTTAAGAGCAAGAATAGCGTTAAACGCTTTTTTTTTACTATGTCCTTCCAACCACCACGCTATGTTGTGCTTGGAATTGCGACAAAGGTAAGAGTTATTTTTTAATTGGCAAAACTTTTTTTGCAAAAAAATCTTACCTTTGCATAAAATTTTGGACACAATGAAACTCGGATTGATTCAACAGGCAAACACCGCCGACAGTCAGGCAAATATCACTAAACTGCTCGTCGGCATTCGCGTATGTGCCGCCAAGGAGGCGCAACTCGTGGTGCTTCCTCCGCGACCGCCGCATAGATGCCTACGGCGACATTACCAAACGATTGATTGACTGATGACAAATTTTCTGCCCACAACGAAGAAAGAGGTTGAACAGCGCGGCTGGGACGAGCTGGACGTGATTCTGTTTTCGGGCGATGCCTACATTGACCATCCTGCGTTTGGGGCGGCTGTGATTGGGCGGACGCTTGAGGCACAGGGGTTGAAAGTGGCGATTGTGCCGCAACCCAATTGGCGCGACGACCTGCGCGACTTCAAAAAACTTGGACGACCGCGCCTCTTTTTCGGCATTTCGGCGGGCGCGATGGACTCGATGATTAACAAATACACCGCCAACAAACGCCTGCGGTCGGACGATGCCTACACGCCCGATGCGCGGATTGATATGCGTCCTGACTATCCTACAATCGTGTATTCCACTATTTTGAAGGAACTTTTTCCGGATGTGCTGGTCATTATTGGCGGCATTGAGGCTTCGCTTCGGCGGCTGTCGCACTACGATTATTGGCAGGACAAGTTGTTGCCGAGCATCCTTGTCCCGTCCAAAGCCGATTTGCTGGTGTATGGTGCGGGCGAAAAAGCGATTGTCAGGATTGCGGAGGAGTTGCAGCACGGCAAAGTGGTTGGGGAATTGACGGACATTCCACAAACTGCATTTGTACGCCCTTTAAATCTCCCTGAGGGGGCTGGGGGGCTTTTGTTTTCTTACGAGAAATGCCTGAAAGACAAGAAAAAACAGGCGCAAAACTTCAAAACCATTGAAGAAGAGTCTAATTCGATGCACGCGGTGCAATTGCTCCAACCAACAGGCAATCAAGTTGTTGTGGTCAATCCGCCCTATCCGCCGATGACCACCGCCGAAATGGATGCCTGCTACGACCTGCCCTACACGCGATTGCCGCACCCTAAATATAAGGACAAGCGCATTCCGGCTTATGAGATGATTCGCCATTCGGTGACTATCCATCGGGGCTGTTTTGGGGGTTGCGCTTTTTGCACGATTTCTGCTCATCAGGGCAAATTTATTGCCTCACGCTCTAAGAAATCCATTCTCAAAGAGGTGAAAGCGGTAACGCAAATGCCTGATTTTAAGGGCTATCTGAGTGATTTGGGAGGTCCGTCTGCCAATATGTACGCGATGCACGGGCGCGACTTGCAAATTTGCGAAAAATGCAAAAAACCATCGTGCATTTTTCCGAAAATCTGCAACAATCTGAATGCCGACCACCGCCCGCTGTTGGAACTCTATCAAGCCGTTGACAAACTGCCCGGAGTCAAAAAATCGTTCATCGGCAGTGGTGTGCGCTATGATTTGCTGGTTAATCAGTATGATGACGGAGAGTTGAGCAAGGCTGCCCGCGACTACACCCGCGAACTGATTGTCCGGCATGTCTCCGGTCGCCTCAAAGTAGCCCCCGAACATACAGACGCAGAGGTGCTTAACTGCATCCGCAAGCCGCCGTTTGAGCAGTTCCTCCGGTTCAAAAAAATCTTCGACCGCATCAACAAAGACGAAAATCTCAATCAGCAGTTGCTCCCCTATTTCATGAGTTCACACCCCGCATCAACCGAAAAAGCCATGTCAGAACTGTCGGAAATCACCAAGAAACTGAATTTTCACCTCGAACAAGTGCAAGATTTCACCCCCACGCCAATGACACTCGCCACCGAGATTTTTTACTCAGGCGTGCATCCATACACCCTCCAACCGGTCTTCACGGCGCGCAGCAAAGAGGAGAAATTGCGGCAACGGCAGTATTTTTTTAGGAAGATACAAAAATATGTTTTACCTTTGTCCCCGAAAAGTTAGGATATGTTAGGACAAATTAGTTACAGATGAAGATATTACTGTTTGACAATTATGATTCGTTCACTTACAATCTGGCGCACTTGGTTAAAGAGCTGGGGTATAAGGATATAGAGGTGCATCGCAATGACAAAATCGCTTTGGACGAGGTGGAATGGTTTGATAAAATCATTCTCTCGCCCGGTCCCGGCATCCCCTCGGAAGCCGGTTTGCTGTTGCCTCTCATTCAACGTTTTGCGCCGACAAAGCCTATTTTGGGGGTGTGTTTGGGGCATCAAGCCATTGCAGAAGCCTTTGGCGGGCAACTCATCAATTTGGAAGATGTCTATCACGGCATTTCCACGCAAATCGGCATCACGGAACCCGACCGCATTTTCAACAATGTGCCGGAAATTCTGGAAGTCGGTCGCTACCATTCGTGGATTGTTGACCGCAAAAATTTTCCCAAAGACCTGCAAATCACCGCGATAGACCACGAAAGTCAAATCATGGCTTTGCAACACCGCACCTACGATGTCCACGGCGTGCAATTTCACCCCGAATCCGTTCTCACGCCGCACGGCAAAGCAATAGTGAAAGCGTTTTTGGAAGGTTAATTTTTTTATCCGTAAATTGCCCTCTATTCAAAAATTCTTTGTACTTTTGTCGCATGATAAATTGCAAAAACATTACTAAAAGTTTCGGTCAGTTGACCGTTTTGAAGGGCATCGACCTGACGATTGAAAAAGGCGAAGTGGTGTCTATCGTTGGTCCCAGTGGTGCAGGGAAGACTACTCTGCTGCAAATTTTGGGCACCTTGGACAAGCCGGACACAGGCGAAGTCTATTACGACAACGTCAATATCAACCAACTGAAAGAGAAAGAGTTAGCCGCATTCCGCAACAAAAACATCGGCTTCGTCTTCCAATTTCACCAACTGCTGCCCGAATTCACCGCATTGGAAAACGTGATGATTCCCGCACTGATTGGACACGCCAATTCGTCCGCAGCCGAAAAAAGAGCAAAGGAAATCCTGGATTTTCTGAAACTTTCCGACCGCACATCGCACAAGCCAGCCGAACTAAGCGGCGGCGAAAAACAACGTGTAGCAGTAGCCCGAGCCCTCGTAAACCACCCCGAAGTAATTTTCGCCGACGAGCCATCAGGCAGCCTCGACACAGCCAACAAAGCCGAGTTGCACCAACTGTTTTTCGACCTGCGCGACCAATTTCACCAAACGTTCGTCATCGTCACGCACGATGAGGCGTTGGCGAAGTTGACGGACAGGACGGTTGCTATGGTGGATGGTTCTCAGTTATGAGTTATGAGTTATGAGTTATGAGGGGGTATGAGGTATAGGGTGTAAGGTATAGGGTGTGAGGGGCTGACTAACCGTCATTGCGGGCTTGACCCGCAATCCCCTGAAAAGGAGCCGAATGTTGGGCTACAGAGCGATGTAGAACAGGGGATTGCGGGTCAAGCCCGCAATGACAGACTAATTAAATATGAACTGAAATGATGAAGGATTTTTTTTATTTTTCAAAGCGCGAACGCCAAGGGATTATCGTGCTACTTGTGCTGCTCGTCGGCATTTTCTTAGGGAAGTGGTTTTTTTCTGTGCCTGCGGCGGAGCCTTTGGTGGAGACGCAGGAGGGGGTTGATGCTTCCGGGAAGGCTGTTGGGGGTTATGTGCCTTTGCCGCAGAGTGAGCAGGTGGGGCAACATTCCAATTCTGGGAGGGGGTTGCGGGTCAAGCCCGCAATGACAGATCGCACTGCGGCGGCTCGTGCAATAACAACTTCTCCCGCTTCGCGCACTTTTTATGCGCGGGAGCGCGACACTGTTGTGCGGCCTGCTTCGCGGGGTGCTTTGCCTTTGGTGGAGAAATTGGCTGTGGGGGAGACTTTGGAGTTGAATGTGGCTGATACTTTGTTGTTGAAGAAAATTCCGGGGGTGGGGTCTTCTTTTGCCAAGCGGATTGTGGCTTATCGTACTATTTTGGGCGGATACCATCGGGTGGAGCAGTTGCAGGAGGTGTATGGAATGTATGTGGAACTTTATGAGCAGATTGCACCTTATATTCAGGTGGATGAGGCTTCCGTCACCCGTCTTCCGGTGAATAAAGCCTCGTTAGACAAGTTGAGAAACCATCCTTACCTCAATTTTTATCAGGCTAAAGCCATTATCGAGACGCGCAAAAAACGCGGCTCGCTACAAGGGATTGAAGATTTGCAACTCCTTGACGAATTTACGGCTGACGATTGGGGTCGGATTGCTCCCTATTTGGATTTCCGGTAACTTGCGTCGGCGGTTGCACTACCTGCGGGGGGGCTTGTGTGGCGGGTTGAGTTGTTGGTTCCGGCGGCAATCGCCTTTCAATACCGGGGCGGTGTGGCATAGAAAGGTCTTCTTTCGGTTCGCTTTGCCGTCCGCTTCGCGGTCCGCGAAGTGGTATGGAGAGTCCTAATTGCACGTTCAGCCCTTTGATGGACACCGGCAGGAAGTCCTTATTCACCTTCGGCATCAGGTAGTCGCTGGAGATGAAGAAAAAGTTGCCTAAGTGTAGCGACACGCCAAACTGTTCAAAGTTTGCCATGCCGCCGGTGAGCAGCGAATAGCTTAGTCCAAGTTCCACCCATGTCAGGTTTCTAATAGGGCGAATGGCACCACCAAAGGTGAAATCGGTTATCGTTTCAACGGGTGTGAAGCGCGTGGAGGTGAAAAATCCCAAGTTTGCCGGAAAATTGGAAAATGCGTAATCTAACCCCCAGTTCATTTTTGCCGTCAAGCCTATTCCGCGCATCTGCGCCGGATTTTCTACCTCTTTCAACTGCATGGCATCGATAATCTTATCTGTTACGTCCGTAAAGACATCCTCTATCTTATTGTCTTCATCTTGAAAGTCAAATTGACCATCGCCAAGTATGGTGATTTCGTCGCTGTCGACAGTGCCCACTGCCTGTAGATTTTTTTTGTTCCAATTGATGTAGCCAATATCGGTTACTGCCGCCGAAACGGTGAAGTTATTCAAAAACTCGTAATTATCCGTAAAGACATCAACGAAGTATTTACCCGGCTGAAAGGTGGCTCCCAGGTCAAAGCCAAGACCAAAACCGCTTAGTTCGGGTTTAAAGTTGTCCATTTTAATGTTGTTGTCGAACGTGCCGTCTTCTTTATATTTAAATTCTACGCCCGGCGCATACATTTGGATTGTGGCTTGCGACCGCATCGTCCATCTATTCTCACCAAAATTGAGTTGGAGGCGGTCGATGTTGAACCCTGCGGCACCCAGACCTGCCAGCACTTTCACTTTTCCACCCAGCACCAGCGATTTGTTTAACACCGGATATGAAAAACCAACACCGGCTTGTGCTATCGCTGCCATCGTCATACTCATATCCGTAAACTCGTGGTCGCCACCCACTTCTTTTATGAATGAAAATAAGCCTTTCGGCACGTTGAAGTTAGAAATGATGCGCGGACTCAAGTCAAACGACACAAACGCATCCCCCACATAAAAGCCAAAGCCCAAGACCGTCAGGTTGAAATCCAACGCCAAGTAGTTGTTGGCAGAGATATTTTTCAAAAACTCACCGGCAGAAATGTCAGGGTGCAAAAACGTAACAGCTTTCCCATTTTCGCCCTTACCGGGGAAGACGAAATTTTCCAAATTAAACGCATTCGTCTTATAATCCACCAAGATATTCGACACTCCCGGAATGCCAACATAGCCGCGCGCCGGACGAAGGGCAGGGTTCAAGTTGGTGCGCGTATAAGAACTGCTCACAAAATACTCCGTATTAGTAGTTTGCCCCATCACCGAACCAAAAGCAATAGCAAACAAAAACCCTAGTAAAAAATATATTCTCTTCATTGCGATATGCTAAATTTCATAACTCATAACTCATAACTCATAACTCATAACTCAATAGCAATCCCCCCCGCGAGTTTCAATTTCAGGTCTTTCACATGAATCACATCCTTACTCGTGAGTTGAGTTCCACTTTCTTTCTTTTTCAGCTTAAAAGTTAATCCCAAATTCCGGGCATCTTTCATCTTTGCGATATTCTGCCTTCCTGAGATTTTGATTGTAAGAGTGCCATCGGGAAACAGAACGTTAGTGTCACCCAAATTCACACCGGTATCTGTATTGTTCTCCTTCAATATCTGTGCATCTATATCCAATATCACCGCCATATTATGCTCTATCTTTGCAGAAATTGTAATACCCTCATCAGGATTGATGTTTTTGAAGAAATCGTCATACATATTGTCGGGAAAAACCTGCAGTGTGTCGGCAATTGTAAAATCAAGGTCATTAAATGTAAATGGCAGTTTGAATTTATATTTAACGTCTATCTTATTACCCTCCGGTGCGAGGCGGGCAAGCGTATCGTTAATAGACATTACAATCCTATATTTAAGACTGTCCGGAAGCGATCCCTCAAATAGTGCGTCTAAACCAAATTCTTTCCATTCTTTGTCCACAACAAGATTATCTGCATTGATGGGCGACAAAGTGTAAGAAACCTCCCGCTCCGAGTTGTAATCCGTCGGTTTTGGAAACCACATCGTATCTGTTCCCAATAATCCATCATTCACAATGAGGCTATCAATGGTGAAGTCTGCCCCTAAATTGGTCTTAAAGTCTAATTCCAAAGACGGATTTTTGAACTCCATCGTTTGCCCCTCAAATGCCTTGCCAAATTCAGCAATATCACCAATGTTCTCCTGAATCGTATCTTTTCCCGCAATAGAACACTCCAAATAGTCCATTTCGATTTCAGCATCAACAGGCTCCATTTTCAGAGTAAATGTTTGCGGGGAAGAAAGATCAAATATTATTTTTTTATCTGTTGCACCTGGCGAAAATACAGCTTTCAATGTATAAGCGATTGAGTCCGGTGCATAATCGCCAGCATCTGTATCAGCAAACGTCAAAGTGTCAATTTCTTTATTTGGTACCGGTTCTCCGATATACATTGTGTCAATTTGACTTCCCCTAAAACCAAAATTGTCGGGGTATTCTATTATTAACTGAAACTTGCCACCTTCAGACAAACTTACGCCCTCTATTTCAGCACTTATCTTGATAGGAAACTTGTTATAGACCACCCTTTTGGGGTCAATTTCAAATTTATTGATTCCGTCCCCCGTTTCCTGCCGGGGCTTCTCTATCACAAATTCGTCTTTTGTTTTATTTAATACAACCGTATCGGTATTGTGAATCGAGATTTCATTGCCGATCACAGGTTGTATGCTCAACGGAGTAGTTTGCTCTACAGGGGTCATCACCGGCACATCAAAATTAGGGAGGTCGGTTGTGACAGGTTCGCCTTCAAATTCAAAATACAGGACACTGTCACGGGCATTTTCAACCTTTATGTCACCGCCTGTGTACGAATCATCTATCTGCGTTTTGAGCGAGATAGGCACCAATTCACCGACCGGAACAGTTATGTCAGAACCAATCACCGCCGTCTTGTCCAAGTCGTCTATGTTGTACTTAGTATCAATACAAGCCGACAACAAACAAAGAAACGCCCCACCAAACAGAGCAAAACTAACTGACTTTTTCATATTTTATCGTTATTCTTTTAATTTTCGGGGGCAAAGGTACGAAATAATTATGAGTTATGAGTTATGAGTTATGAGTTATGAGTTATGAATTATGAGTTTGAGTTATTTGCAAAAAAAAACTCATAACTCATAACTCATAATTCATAATTTTTTTGTACCTTTGCCCCCGAATTATAAAAGTTTTTCATTATGAGGAAAAAAATTACATCCATAGCAGTCATGCTGTTTGCGTGCAGCACGGTGTCGGCGCAGTTATTCACTCCTGTCAGCGGTAGCGGACCTGATGGCAGGTACAGCGGTGGTGATGGTTCGGAAAGACACCCTTATATCATAGCTTCGGACAGGGATATGTCCACTTTTGCTGACAATATCAGTAGGGGGACCCGTTATGCCAACACATATTTCCGTTTGACGAAAGATGCGATAGTTCTTACACACCCAATTGGGGATATCAACCACTTTTTCATGGGCACATTTGATGGAGGCGGACTTACGGTGAATGCACAAATAACAATAGATAGCGACGCGACGGGGGTATTTGCCGGTTTATACGGTGCCACTATCAAAAACTTGGGTGTGACCGGTTATATTAAGGGAACGAGCAACAATGCGAGCAACTATATCGGTGGAATTGGTGGAGTGGTTCAGTCAAGCATTATCGAGAATTGTTACAATACAGCCACTATCACCAATGGCACCACCACCACAGGTTCGGGCTATGCCGCCGGTATTTGTGGTGTGCTTATTTCTTCGGTAACGATCCGCAATTGTTATAATGCAGGGAGTATTTCTGCCCTCAGAGCTAGCGGCATTGCCAATGTCCTTGCCGGTACATCGAGTATCACGAATTGCTACAATAATGCGCCGATTACAGGATTTAAGGGTGCGTGCGGTATTGCATACTTGTTATCCGCAACATCCGTTTCTGTGGATGTCGTAATTGTTTCAGATTGTGTGAACTTTGGTCTTATTAGCGATTGTGTCAATAGTTTTACATCTCTCCAAGTAAGATATCCTTACACGACAAATCAGTACGCGGATATACCGGCTGTACCATTCAGAAGGATAACTAATGGTCAGAAAGTTAGCTATCCTATGTTACGTCATGAAACAAACGTAGGAACCTACAGCTTTTGGGCTTACTGGGTACCCCAGTCCGGAGTCTGGTCTTGTTTAGATGATCTTCAATCTTATAATAGTAATATGAAGAACTGTTATAGTGACATTGTGGTACGTGTGTGTGGGTATAGTAAAATTGAGCACCAGGCTGTGGTATCTAAATGTGATGATCCGAAAGGAACGCTCCCATGGGTAGGAGCGACTCTGTTAGATGGTCTGGATATTATTGCTGGAGAGTTTCATAATGAGTATTGGACTAATGTGTTATGGGCTACTAAATTGCCAACATGGGACTTTCGTCGCGTTTGGGAATGGACTCTCGTTCCCGGAACCGATTTATACCGCCCAAAACTCAGAAAACCTGCGGAGTACAAGTACTGGAACTACAAACTCGCGGTAGAGTTTGCTAAAAATGATTGTCCGGACGGCTCTTTGAGTGACCCACTCACCAAGATTAAGGATACTGTTCCTGAAGCGTGGGGTATTGACGCTCAATACTGGTTGGGTCGTCCGTGGGGTTCCGGTAGCCGTCAAGGGGAGGCTGACACCGCCGCTTACGAAGCTTATAAATCCACTGCTCAAGCAAAAGCTAATATGTTAGGACAATGCTTTTACGGCAACGAAAGATATAGCCGTGAATTAGAGTTAGTATGTGTCGACAGCAGTAAACGTGTCGTAACGTATGAAATTCCGGCGGCAAAATACAGAAACACAAGCCTACCCGGCGGCACAAGATACGAAGATAACAAATATATCGTTGACAGTGTGACATTCGGGAATCAGAAATATGACTACATTACATGGTATGTTAACAAAATCAAATGGTATGACGGCACAAGTCCATATATTAACCCCGCTCCTCCGGGGGGGTATCTGGCTACCGATATAAGAGCAGGCGACACCTATTTTAGAAATAGTGGAATGGGGTGGGATGTAGACTCAATTAGACGCGAACTGTACGATTCATTACTTTTATCAAACATGAGCAATCCCTCGTCATGGCTAATGACTCAAATAATTTCCTCTTGTCCCGGTCTTTACACCAACAAAGATACGACGAAGATTTTCATAAAATCTAATTGTCTTGATGACCATTACCCCGGCGAGATACGCGATTCCGTTTCAGAAGAGCGTTATACAATTTACGCCAGGACGTATTTCTCTAACATCAGTCAAGCGGATGCTGACAGGATAGCAGGTGATTCTCTTGAGACACAGGGTCAAAGGAATGCGAATGCGAATGGGCGATGCTTTTTCGCCAATAAAGATACATCTGCTTTTTTTACAAAAACAGATTGTCCGTCCGGTTTGGTGGGTTCTTCGGTTAGATATACTATTCCTGCGGGAAAGTATTATGATACCAGAAGCAGGTATTACGCAGACAGTTTAGCCGCCATAGAGCTTAATGGCGTTGGTCAGGCGTATGCCAACAGAGTAGCAGCATGTCTGTACCCCAATACGCTGCAGGATAGCATATTTACCCGGAGCGATTGTTTCCCCGGGTCTGGTTCAAGTGAGTATTATAGTATTCCTCCGGGTACATATTTAGCTACTACTCAAGCGGAAGCTGACCGTATAGCCCGCGACTCCCTTAGGGTACAGGGTCAGGCGAATGCCGATGTGAATGGAATTTGCTGGTATCACAATGTTGAAAAAACCGACACATTCTATAGACTGGATTGTGCCCCCGGAGGCGTTGCTGAAGGCATCCCATATACTGTTCCTGCGAGAGTGGATTCGTCCACCGTCAGTCAAGCCGACGCCGATGCGAAAGCACAAGCAAGACTTTCGTCCGAAGGTCAGGCGTATGCCAATGCGAACGG
>BNTU01000064.1 GCA_025996835.1 Bacteroidia bacterium | reverse complement strand
CAGTGCGGGGTGCGAACCGCCATCACCACACCGGAACAAGGAGGCAATCATTTCAATCCAATGCTCTTCAATTCTTCGGGGGAGAGTCCGGTTATTCTAATAACTAAATCAAGGGCCATCCCTTCCTGAATGCACTTCTGCGCAATTTCATACGTGGTTTGTTGCACACCTTTTTGCACACCTTGCTGAATACCTTGCTGAATACCCTGCTCCACGCCCTGTTCCCTGGCATAGTCTGCTGCCAATTCAAAACCGTAGCATCCTTTGTAAAATTCTTCGTACGTTTTCATATCTTCTTCTGTCAATGTGTTTAAATCTGTTATTTCAAACAACTCATCGAATATTTCGCCTTTCAGTTCTGCCGGTTGCTCCGACAATTCGGACTGATGTTTTATGCAAAACAGCCATTTGTCTAAATCACTCTGCAATTCTGTGAGCAACTTATTAAACTTCGGTAGCTCTATCGTGATAAGTTGTAAGCCATCACTTACCTTCGTCAAAGTTTTCTCATTCATCAATGAATAATAATTGATGCAATCCGTATTGTCCTTATTCAAAACAAAATTCAGGATGGAAATGACATATAATGGCTTCATTTCGTAATCCCATCTGCCTTTTGGGGCTTGCGCCAGAATGGAAGCAGCCGCATAAAACAAGCATCTTTCCAGAAAATGCTTTTGTGGAGCCACTTGCATCTCTATTATATAATGTGCACCGTCTTCATCCATACAATACAAATCATAAATCGCGTCTCGGTCTTTGGGGATGCTCCCCAATTGCTTGAGTTGCAGGTGCTTGATGCTCACAATCTTTTTTCGCCCCTCAAACACTCCGTTCACAAAGTTGATTAACAACCTCTCATGTTTCACACCAAAAGCAGTTTTGAATCCATAATCCGTGGTCAAATTCATGAACCGCCCCAACTTTTTCCGTTTTTTCGTTACCATAATAATGATTATTTTTAAAATGTCCCGGGTCATTTAACCACTTTGGTTAAATAAATCGCGACAAAGGTAGTGAATTATTTGCGAATGTGCAAGTGGTTTGTGAGAGAAATTGTTTTTTTTACTCATAACTCAAAACTCATAACTCAAAACTATTTCGTACCTTTGCAGACTGAAATTAAAAAACGATTTTCAAAAAAATGGCAAAAAAGACTTCGGCTACTGCCAATGATGCCCAGGAGACATCTGCGTTAAAGGCATTTTTGGCGAGTAGCACCACTCATTACATAGTTGGATTGGCAATTGGGATGTTTGCGGTTTTCGCAGGTGTCGCGATGGTGTCGTTTTTCTTCACCGGTGCCGCCGACCAGAGCCAAGTAGAAGCCTTTTTTATGGACGGCGAACCACTTGTCAAGCGGAGCATCCACAACTGGATGGGCAAGGGAGGAGCCATCCTAAGCCACATTATGATAAACAATTGGTTTGGAGTAGCCACCTTTTTTCTGCTGGCATTCCTGTTTTTTCTGGCACTGCGCCTGATGAAAGCCCGCTATTTCCACATCTTCAGAATATTTGTAATCTACTCAGTATTAACAATTTGGACATCGGCAGCCCTTGCCTTTTTCTTCGGACACTTCTTCGCCAACAGTTTTTTTTCCATCGGTGGCGCACACGGAACCATAATGAAAGAGTATTTGGAAGAAAACCTGGGCATCCCGGGCACATTCCTCGTAATTTTGCTGACTGCGGTCATCGTTTTAACGCTGATTTCGCCGAAAACAATCCCATTCCTAATAAACCTCACCGCAAAACGCAGCGACCGGTCACCAGTGACCAGTTACCAGTTACCAGTTACCAATGACCCTAATGTCCCACAAGACCCCAATGTCCCATTAGCCCCCCCCGAAAAGAAAAAACACTGGTGGCAATCAGCAAAGCCAAAAGAAGAAGAAATCCCCGAAGAAATACTCAACCCCAAGCCTAAAGAACTGGAAGAAGACAAAACAGACCCCACCAAACCATTTGTCCCCAAACAGGATGACCCCGATTTTGAAGTAACATTAGCACAACCCAAAGAGGATGAAATAGACGTAGAGATACCTGTAAAACTCATCCCCCCCCCAATCAACACCGATGATGACGACGAAAGCGCACGCCTGCTGGCAGAATTAGGCGTTTACGACCCCACAGCGGATTTATCGCACTACCAACTCCCCTTGCTGGACTTCCTGCAACGCTACGACTCCAACGAAACAGTGGTCAATATGGCGGAGCAAAACGAGAACAAAAAACGCATCACCACCACGCTGGAACAGTTCAAAATAGGTATCAAAAGCATTAGGGCGACGGTCGGTCCCACCATCACGCTCTACGAAATCGTGCCCGAAGAAGGCATCAAAATTTCCAAAATCAAAAACTTGGAAGACGATATCGCCATGAGTTTGAGTGCGATGGGCATCCGCATCATTGCGCCTATGCCCGGCAAAGGGACGATTGGGATTGAAGTGCCCAACAAGGATGCGAAAATCGTGTCGATGTACTCCATTCTCGCCTCCAAAAAATATCAGGAAAATCACATGGAACTGCCCCTTGCATTGGGCAAAACCATTACAGATGAGGTGTTTATGGTCGATTTGGCTAAAATGCCGCACTTGCTGGTGGCGGGTGCCACGGGACAGGGAAAGTCGGTCGGGCTGAACGCCGCGATTACGTCCTTATTATATAAGAAGCATCCTGCCGAACTGAAATTTGTGCTCGTTGACCCCAAAATGGTCGAGTTTAGCATCTATTCCACGATTGAGAAGCATTTTTTGGCGACCCTCCCCGATACCGAAAAAGCCATTATCACGGACTTCACAAAGGTGATTGCCACGCTCAATTCGCTGACCACCGAGATGGACGACCGCTATAAACTGTTGGAAAAAGCGGGGGCAAGAAATGTGAAAGAATACAACGAAAAATTTGTCAACCGCCGCCTCAACCCGAACAAAGGGCATCGCTTTATGCCTTATATTGTGGTGATTATCGACGAGTTTGGCGATTTGATTATGACGGCAGGCAAGGAAATTGAGATGCCCATTGCCCGCATCGCCCAAAAAGCCCGTGCGGTGGGGATGCACATGATTATTGCCACGCAACGCCCCACCACAAACATCATCACGGGAACGATTAAGGCGAATTTCCCCGCGCGGGTGGCGTTTCGCGTGACCACAGCGATTGATTCGCGCACCATTTTGGACAGCGGCGGTGCTAATCGACTGATTGGGCGGGGCGACTTGCTCTTTTCGCAAGGCAGCGACCTCACCCGCGTGCAATGTGCCTTTGTGGACACGCCGGAAGTGGAAAAAATTTCCAAATTCATCGGAGGTCAGCAGGGTTATGCCACAACTTACCAACTGCCCGAACCGGTGGCAGAATCCGGTAGCGGTGGCGGCAGTTTAGAAGGCAGCAAGATAGACAATGGCGACCTCGACTCGCTATTTGAAGAAAGTGCCCGCCTGATTGTTGTCCACCAGCAAGGCTCTACATCCCTCATTCAGCGCAAATTTGCCATCGGCTACAACCGTGCAGGGCGCATTATGGATGATTTGGAAAAAGCCGGCATCGTGGGACCAACCCAAGGCAGCAAGCCCCGTGAGGTGTATATTCAAGACGAAACAAGTTTGGAACAACTTCTTGGTAAATTTAAATGAAAAAAGGTCGATTCTTTATAAAAATTTGCGTAACTTTGCAGCAATTATAAAGAAAATGACATTAAGACGATAATAAATTATGGCAAAAGGAACAGTAGAAATAGATACAGCACGGTGTAAAGGCTGCGAATTATGCGTGGTGGCTTGTCCCACAGACGTTTTGGCACTTGGCAAAGAAGTCAACGGCAAGGGCTATCATTTTGCAACAATGGTGAAACCGGACGAGTGCATTGGCTGTGCAAGTTGCGGCTACGTCTGCCCGGATGCCTGCATCACGGTGTATAAACAAAAATAATTATGGCTGAAGAAACAAGATTATTAAAAGGCAATGAGGCTATTGCGCACGCGGCGATTCGCTACGGTGCCGATGGCTATTTTGGCTATCCCATCACGCCACAGTCGGAAATCATGGAAACGTTGATGGACGAGCAACCGTGGGAAACGACCGGTATGGTGGTGTTGCAAGCCGAAAGCGAAGTGGCTGCAATCAATATGGTGTATGGTGGCGCAGGATGCGGCAAAAAGTGCATGACCTCGTCGTCCAGTCCGGGCATCAGCCTCAAACAGGAGGGAATTTCGTACCTTGCGGGCACAGAACTGCCGGCATTAATTGTCAATGTGATGCGAGGCGGACCCGGTTTGGGGACTATTCAACCCGGTCAAGCCGATTATTTTCAAGCAGTTAAAGGAGGAGGTCACGGCGATTATCGCGTGCTCACGCTGGCTCCTGCTTCGGCGCAGGAAATGGCAGACCACGTAGCCCTTGGCTTCGATTTGGCGTTCAAATACCGCAATCCGGCGATGATTTTGGCAGATGGTTTGATTGGGCAACTGATGGAAAAAGTGACGTTAGCTCCGCAAAAACCCCGCCGCACCGAAGCGGAAATCCGCAAAGAATGTCCGTGGGCTGCTCTCGGAAAGCCTGCCGACCGCGCACCGAATATTCACACATCGCTGGAATTAGACCCCACCGTTTGTGAGCAGCATAACCTCCGCTTTCAGGCTAAATACAAGGCAGCAGAGGAAAATGAACAACGCTACGAAGAACTGTGTTGCGAGGATGCCGAATATCTGATTGTGGCATTTGGAGCCGCCGCTCGCATCTCTCAAAAAGTGGTGGAAACGGCGCGAAAAGAAGGTGTCAAGGTTGGGCTGTTTCGCCCGATTACCCTCTGGCCCTACCCCATCACGCGGTTGAATACCTACAAAAACAAAGTCAAAGGCATCCTGACCGTAGAACTGAATGCGGGACAGATGATTGAAGACGTGAAATTGGCTGTGGAGTGCAAAGTCCCCGTAGCCTTCTGTGGACGCATGGGAGGCAGCATCCCCACCCCACAAGAAGTATATGACGCATTAAAAGAATTGTCATTGCGGGTTTGACCCGCAATCCGCTGAAAAAGATAAAAATATGGAAAATATAAAGAAATCCGAAAACATTGTTTTTGAAAAGCCGCGCCTAATCAACGACACCCCGATGCACTATTGCCCCGGATGTACTCACGGCGTAGCTCACAACCTGATAGCAAGTGTCATCGACGAAATGGGATTGGCAGAAACGACCATCGGCATCGCGCCGGTAGGTTGCGCCGTGTTTGCCTACAAATATGTGGACATTGACTGGATAGAAGCGGCTCACGGACGTGCTCCGGCAGTGGCAACGGCTGTCAAACGATTAAGCCCCGACAAAATGGTATTCACCTATCAGGGCGACGGCGATTTGGCAGCGATAGGCACGGCAGAAACCATCCACGCCTGCAATCGCGGCGAAAACATCGCCATCATCTACATCAACAACGCGATTTACGGCATGACCGGCGGACAAATGTCGCCCACAACCATCGTGGACATGAAAACCGCCACTTGCCCCTACGGTCGCAACGTGGCATTGAACGGCTATCCGCTGAAAATCACCGACATATTAGTGCCCTTGGAAGGTACCTGCCTGGTCACACGTGAATCCGCACACACGGTGGCAGCCATCAAACGAACAAAAAAAATGATACGGAAAGCCTTTGAAAACTCGCTGGCAGGCAAAGGCACCTCAATAGTGGAAATAGTGTCCACCTGCACGGCAGGCTGGAAAATGACCGCCGACCAAGCCAACAAATGGATGGTAGAAAACCTATTCCCTGCATATCCGCCGGGAACCCTAAAAGATATTTAGGAATGTAGAACCCCGCCTTTGGTCAGAAATATTGCGCGGCTACGTGGTTGTTGGTGATGTGTTACCTACGCATACACTGGTTCTAGTTGCTCTTTGATTCCTTTGCGAATAACTAAGTTTGCAACCGAGCCTATTGACATTCCAGCATCTCTTGCATCGAAAATAAGTTTTTCCACATCGTCTAACACTTGTGTATGAGATGGCGGATACTCGGAAATACCGGTAGAATAATCAATATAATTATCCACTTCATCACTTCCTTGCTCAAACAAATTCATAAATTCTTCATCAGATATTTTCTTCATATAGCATTTCCTCCTTTTTTCTTGACCTTCTTGCCGAAATAATTCGTATTATATCATTTGTTGCACCTCGATAAGTAATGACAACCGTCCAATATTTTTGCTCAATTGTTCCAACAACTGCCCAACGAATTTCCGCCTCGTAAGGCAATTGAAATCGCCAAGTCGGCAAATGCCAAAGCTTCTGCGCTGTAACAAAATCAATGCCATGCTTTTCCTCATTGCTTGCACTCTTATTGGGGTCAAATTCAAATTTCACTTATTCTCAGTTGTTTATATTTATTATCATCAGTATTTGGCTGCAAAGATACGAAAAATTTACTTATCTTTCCATGGCCACGCATCAATTCGTTTGTTCATACGCTCAATCAACTCCTCGCCGGTGATACCTGTTGCCAAGCACCTTTCAAACTGGGCAATGAACTCGGGGCTTTTGCCTTCGTACCTTCTTGGTGGTAAATCCTGTAACTGTGGTGCCTGTCGCACCGGTTGTAACTGTTCCATATTTTTTTTATTATAAATGAATATTTCGCCGCAAAGGTAGCACAAAGATTTGAATATACAAAGCGATGTTTTTTGATGTTGCAATAGTTGTTGATAACTTTTTTCGTTGTTATTTCAGCCTTTTACCTAACTCATCTTCCGTCAAAATGGTGAGGATGCGCTTTCCGTCGGGGGTGTAATTTGGCTCGGTAGAGGAGAAAAGTCCGGAAATGAGCGTCATGGCTTCGGCATCAGAGATAGTTTTGGCTTGCGGGATGGCAGTTTTTCGGGCTAATGCCAACGCCAGAGATTCGTTTCGTTCCAAGCGAATGCCATTTGCCCCCACGGTGTCGCTTTCCAACATATTATCAACTATGGTTTGCAGCGTTTCCAACACAGGCATCTTTTCCAAGCCGCCCGGCACACCGTTGACGGAATACGAATTGCCGCCAAGGTCTGACAAATCGAAGCCAATAAATGTCAAATCGTCCAAAATGAGAGGCAACACCATGGCTGCTTTCGCCGTAAACGTGATGATTTCGGGAAACAAGAGTTGTTGCGAAACGCCCTTCCGCTGCTTCATCCGCTGCATATAGTCGTCAAACAGGATACGGATGTGCGCCCGCCGCTGGTCGATAATCGCCAAACCCGATTTGAGCGCGGTTACAAGGTAGTGACCGTATGGTATGAAAGGAGGACTTCCTGTGTCAAGTGCGGGAGGATATCCCGTATCAAGCGCGGGAGAATATCCCGTGTCAAGTGCAGAATCTTTGTTTCCGGTGTCATTGCGGGCTTGACCGGCAATCCCCTGCGTTTTATACAACTGCTCCCAATCAATTTTGGGGCGGTCGTAGGACTTCGTCTCGCTATAAGTAGCGGTTTCTGTTTCTTTAAACGGGTTGTAACCGGATTTATAGCTCACCGATGGCGGTTCCGCAGCAGTTTGCTGTCCCGTGTAAGCCGGTATTTCGCCAACTATTTCGGCTTGGTCAAAATTCAATGTGGGCATCGTTGCAAATGCCTCTTTGACAGCCGAAAGGATGATAGAATAGAGCAAAGGCTCGTTTTCAAACTTGATTTCTGTCTTTGTCGGATGAATATTCACGTCAATATTGGCAGGGTCAATTTGCAGATAAATGAAATAATTGGGCTTGTCCCCTGCCGGAATATAAGGTTCATAAGCCTGCATCACAGCCCGTTGGAAATAAAAATGCTGCATATATCGCCCGTTGACAAAGAAATATTGCTGCGGATTTTTCCGCTTGCTCGACTCGGGCGCACCCACGAAGCCGGAAATTTTGACTACGGAAGTTATCACGTTAATTGGCAGCAACGATTGCGCTATTTTGCGTTCAACGAGCTGACTGATACGCAGTCTCAGCCCCAAAGCAAGCAGCGAAAGCACCTCTTTGTCATCGTGAATCAGCGAAAAGGCAATATTCGGATTGACCAACGCCACCCGCTCCACTTCGGTCAGGATGTTTTTAAACTCCGTATCGTTCGATTTCAGAAATTTGCGCCGCACAGGGACGTTGAAAAACAAATTTTTGACGGCAAAATTGCTTCCTGCTGCCACAGCAACCGGTTCTTGTCGGTCAATTATTGACCCGCCCAACGCAATCAATGAGCCGAGTTCGTCGTCCGGTCGGCGCGTTTTCAGTTCTACATGTGCCACAGAGGCGATTGAAGCCAATGCTTCGCCGCGAAAGCCCAGCGTGGTGAGAGCAAACAGGTCTTGCGAGGTGCGTATTTTGGATGTGGCATGCCGTTCAAAAGCCATCCGCGCATCGGTGACAGACATCCCTTTGCCGTTGTCAATCACCTGAATAAGTGTGCGTCCGGCATCTTTGATAATCACCTGAATATTGTTTGCACCCGCATCAACGGCATTTTCTATCAACTCCTTCACCACCGAAGCAGGTCGTTGGATAACCTCGCCGGCAGCGATTTGATTCGCAATTGCATCGGGTAATAAATGGATAGTGTCGCTCATTTAACTATTTTTATTTTTTTGCCGATTTTGATGAAAGCATTGGCGCATTTGTCCAAATGCCCTTTGTAAAGACCGGCATTTTTGATTTCGTTGAGTGTATCAGAAAGATGTTTCTGAAAACCAGCATAATTTGCCATGACTACGTCGTTGTTATTTGTCGAGGTACCAGGATTTGAACCTGGGACCCCCTGCTCCCAAAGCAGGTGCGCTACCGGACTGCGCTACACCTCGATTTCTCATTAGCGGCTGCAAAGGTAAGAAATAATTATGAATACAACAAACCTTGTGTCACATTTTTGCGAAAAAGGAGGAGTTTGGTGCCTTTTTGCCATCTGAAAGTTGCTGTGTAATAAGCAAATAGAAGGATTGATGCTGCCCATTTGATGGCTTCGGAGAATAGGCGTTTGTGGTATGTTGTTGGGGAAATTGACCGTGTGCGGATGCGTTCGCTTTTGCCGATAGCGAGTGTCAGGCGATTGAAATAATCTTTCGTGAGCTTCTGAGGCGGAATGATATGGTACAAAATCGCATTTGGAAGGTAATAAAATTTCATTTTCAAACGGCTCATTTTATCAAAAACATCCTTTTCTTCAGCTCCGATGAGGCTATTTCCTTTTCTACCTAAATCCACATTAAATACCCCGATTTGATGAAACACGTCTGCCCGATAAGCTACGTTACCGCCTCCCGGATACTTGCCGTTTTTAAATTCCGCAATTTTATTACCACAGTACAAGTAGCCGGTAATTAAATTTTTAGTATAATGCGACATCCACTTGGGGGCTTCGGTTTCATATACAGGGAGGATTGCGCCCCCTGCAGCCATAGCGAATGGGTGAGAGGCAAAAAAATCAGCATAGGTTTGCAAATACGCCCTATTTACCGTAGCATCATCATCAATATAAACCAATATGTCGCCATACGATTCCTTTATGCCGCGATTGCGAGCATACGACAAGCCTTGATTGGTTTCGACAAAATAGCGAAAAATAACTTGCTGAAAATCGGTACAAAAACGTTTACATTCTGTTTCTGTGCTGTCTGTGCTATTGTTGTTGACGAGCAAAATTTCATATTCCGAATAGGGAAAATCATTTTCAGCCACGCTTTTCAGGACATTGTAAATGTACCTTGCGCGGTTGTAAGTGCAAATAATGATTGAAAATTTCATATTGTTCATTTTTTTAGCGTATGCAAATGAGGATGCAAAGATAGCGTTTATTTATTTTATTTTTATACCTTTGCAGCGTTTTTCAAACAAAAAACAATTTACCAATAAAATAAAAATATGTTAAAAACAAATGACCGGCGTTTTGTAGAGCAGCTCAAACAGATTATTTGGGCTGCGCGTTCACGAGCCTATTCCGCCATTAATTTCGCACAAGTAGAAGCCAATTGGCTCATTGGGCAACGCATTGTGGAGGAAGAGCAAAATGGTGAAGCAAGAGCTGAGTATGGCAAATATGTCATTCGCTTGGCTTCACAAGAACTGACGGCAGAGTTTGGAAATGGATTTTCAATGACGAACATTAAAAATTTCAAACAATTTTATCTGTTGTTCAGTAATTATTCAATTGCGCAGACAGTGTCTGCGCAATTGACCGGTCAAAAACAAATTGGTCAGACAGTGTCTGACCAATTGCAAAAAGGTCAGACAGTGTCTGACCAATTGCAAAAAGGTCAGACACTGTCTGACCAATCTTTCAAACATCTCATACTATTAAGTTGGTCACATTACGAGCGGTTAATGCGTGTAGAGAGTTCAGAAGCGAGAGATTGGTATATGCACGAAGCCGCTACAGAAATGTGGAGTGTCCGTACCCTTGACCGGAACATCAACACGCAATACTATAACCGTATTTTGCTTTCGCAAATGGAAGAGCCTGTTGTTGCAGAAATGAGAGAGAAAACGCTCTCGTACCAACGCGATAAACTGGAATTTATCAAAAACCCGACCGCATTGCATTTTTTAGGGCTACCCGGCAATAAAGGGTATGTGGAACAGGATATAGAGAAAGCCATTATTGATAATTTACAAGAATTTATGATGGAATTGGGCAAGGGATTTGCCTTTGTTGCCCGCCAACAGTTGATTCGCACAGAAGCCGAAGATTATTTCATTGACCTCGTCTTTTACAATTATCTACTCAACTGTTTTGTGCTGATTGACTTAAAAATTGGAAAAATAACGCATCAAGATGTTGGGCAGATGGATATGTACGTTCGTATGTACGATGAATTGAAGCGCAAAGAGGGCGACAATCCAACTATGGGCATTGTTTTATGCTCTGAAACGGATAAGGATATTGCTCGCTACTCTATTCTGAAAGGAAATGAACAGCTGTTTGCAAGTAAATACAAGTTGTATCTGCCCACAGAAGACGAGTTGAAAGCCGAGATTGAGCGACAAAAAGAGATTCTCAAAATACAATTTAGCAAACATAAATAAAAAAAAATATGAATATCTGTTTTTTCATCCACAATCCTTCCTCCCACGGCGGCACGGAGCGGATTAGTATTGCGCTGGCAAACGCACTGTCTAAATTGCCTGATTATCAAGTGTCGATGCTGAGTTTAGAGGCTTTCGATGCTACGTTTTTTCCTGTCAGCAATCAGGTGAAAACGGCTTCTTTGAGTATTTGCAATGCGAATATTCAGAAAAATTATCTCAAAGCGGTAACGCGATTGAGGTGCTATGTGACGACAAATAAGATTGACATCATTATTGATGTGGATGTTATTTTGAGTGCTATCAGTTTGGTGGCAACGGCTTTTACGCGCACCAAAGTGATTTCGTGGGAGCATTACAATTATTACACCAAAGCCGAATCGGTGGTGCGGAGGGTGGCGCGGAAATTGGCAGCGCGGTATTCAAAAGCCATTGTTACATTAACTCAGCAGGATGTGCAATTTTACAAGGACAACACCAAGGTGCAGGCAATGATTACGGCGATACCCAATTTTGTGGAGAATTTTCCCAATGCGGCTTACGATGCTTCGCTGAAAATTATTCTCGCCATCGGGCACTTTAATCATCGAAAAGGATATGATTTATTATTCGACAGTTGGAACAAGATAGCTTCTGCAACGAAAGAAGGCTGGATACTTCGGATTGTTGGAAAAGGCGAAGAGCAAGCAAACTTGGAAGCACGCATAGCGAAAGATAGAATCGGCAATTCCGTTGAATTGCTGCCACCGACCCGTTACGTGAATGAACTCTATGAGCAAGCATCTATTTATGCAATGGCTTCACGTGCCGAAGGCTTGCCGATGGTGTTGATAGAAGCGCAATCGTATGGCATTCCATCAATTGCATTTGATTGCAAAACCGGACCGAGCGACATAATCAATGAGGGGCAGACCGGCTTTTTGATTCCTTGTTTTGATACAGACTTATACGCAGAAAAATTGGCTACTTTGATGCAGAACAGCGAATTGAGGCAACAAATGAGCCGTCATGCTTTGCAGGCTCGACATCGCTTTGCGATTGATAAAGTGATAGAGAAGTGGGTGGAGGTGTTAAATTTTATTCAAAATTAAGCCGCTCTTTCTCAATTTATCTCCTACGCACTCACCCAACGGCTCAAAGTCCGCTCTGCGCTGCTAAATTCCGCGCCGATTTTCACCACTTTTCGCGTTCCGGCACTGTATGGGATGAGGTAGCCTTTGTCGTCGATTTGCGCAAGTGCTTCTTCGGCTGTGGCATTTTCGGCGAGCTTAAATTCAAAGACGTAGATGATATCTTTCAGCCAGACCACTATGTCGGCGCGACCGATGGCACTTTTGACCTCCGTTTGTACAAATTGCCCCATCGAGCGTAACAGCAGATAAAAAATGGTTTGGAAATTTTCTTCCGTTTTGTTGCTTAAATCGTTTGGAATATCTGCAAAATGGGCACGAAGCCGAGTCATAAAACCATCTACATTGCCTGCTTCCAAGTCTACGACAAATAAATCGCTCCTAAAATCAGTGCCTAATCGCGCGCTCGGCGTGTATATGCGGCGCAGTTCGTCCAAAAAACCGTATTTTACCTCTTCGTTTGGAAAACCCAAAACGTATATGTTGTAATTTTGGTAGAAATCTTTTATAGTAAGGTACCCCGTTTGATAGAGTAGCGGAATCGGATTGCTGTCTCCCGCTCGATAATCGGAGAGCGAAGGCGCCGCAATCGTAACATTGTTTTCAAGACTGGGAATATCAAATTCGGCATCTTTGAGCATTTTGGCAAGGAAAGTGGGCGTGCCTGTCGAAAACCAATAATAGCGCAAGGCATTTTTTGCAAAAGCATTCAACAAACTGAACGGATTGTACACACCTTCCGTGTTTTCGCAAAAATGATAGCCATCGTAAAGTTTTTTGAGTTCTGCAAGCGTTTCTTCGTAGCCCATCTTTTGTTTTTCGGCTAATGTGCGTATTTCCGGTTCAAAATTAGCAAGCAATTCTGTTTCTGAAATGCCACACACTCCGGCGTATTTTTCATCCATGCTAATGTCCTGCAACTGATTTAACTGACTGAAAATGCTTACTTTGGAAAACTTGGTAATTCCGGTGAGCATCAGAAACCGCAAATAGGGGTCGGCGGTTTTGAGAACGCCGTAGAAACCACCCAATGTATCTCTGATTTTTTCGTGTAGTTCGGGATTGTTTAAAGTGGCGGTGAGCGGCTTGTCGTATTCATCAATAAGCACCACTACCCGTTTTTTTGTTTTTTCATAAGCACGGCGCATTAAGCCAGCGAGACGGGTAGAAAATGAGTCTTCCTCTCTGTTTGTTCCCCATTCTTCCTCCAAACGCGACAAGAGTACATTAAGAGCTATCTCAAGGTCTTCAAATTTGGTGTAGCCGGAAATATTCAAATCCAGATGAAACACCGGATATTCCACCCAATCCTTCTCCAAATCGGCAATGGCAAGCCCCTCAAACAGTTCTTTCTTGCCCTGAAAATAGGCTTTCAGGGTGGAAAGGAAAAGGCTTTTCCCAAACCTGCGCGGGCGACCCAAAAAGTAGGGACACCCTTCGTTGGCAAGCCTATGAATGTAGGCTGTTTTGTCAACATACAGATGATTGGTTGTTCTGAGTTTCTCAAAATCCTGAATGCCAATCGGCAATTTTCTGCTGAAATCCATATTTTTTATTTTTTAGATACGACAAAGGTAAGTCATTTTTATCAAATAAGCAATAGTCTGTTAATCACAAATTTTGATATTCCTGTTTAAATCTCGAATGATTTATTTTTCCAATAACCACTTCCAAACAGGTACTACGTCAATATTCATTCCTTGTTCTGAGATGGTTTCTTCTTCATCTTTAGAAATAATCATCATACGTTTTATTTCTATTCTCTTTGACATTTGCAACAATGCGTTTATCTCTCGCTCGCGCGTTTCAATGTCATGCAGACTATAACAAACTTGCACGGCTAATTGCTTTTCCGGCACATAAAAATCCACTTCTGTACCCTGCTGGTAAAAATAAACGTCTTTACCATATAACCGCCGTAATTGAACAGCCACTTGATTTTCCAATAAAGTAGTGGGCGGGTCAAATAAAAACAAATTTAATATGCCATTATCAATAAAATAATATTTTTTATTGCTTTCCTTTTCGGCTAATTTCGAACAAAAGTTTTCAAGCGAAAATATCAACCATGATTCTTGCAGATAACCCAAATAATCAATTACCGTGTCCGTAGTGATTTTTTTGCCGGAAGCAGATACCACATTTGCCAAACGAGTGAAAGAAGACGGCTGTTTGACACTCTCTGCTAATTTGCGAATAAGTACACGCAACGCAAAATCGTTGCGTATTTGATAACGCGAGATTAAATCGCCAAAGAAGACTTTTTGATACAAATTACTCAACCACTCCCGTTTGTTATCCACACGTAACAACTCAGGCAAACCGCCAAACCGAAAATACGTTTCAAACGTCTTTATTATTTCTGCCCGAAACCGGTATATCGCATTTTTACTGCCCATATCAATCCCCAAAGCCATCAGATATTCCACAAATGAATAGGGATAAACGTTTTGAATCATGTAGCGTCCGCCCAAGGTAGTCGCAATCTCACTGCTCAACATTTTTGCGTTGCTTCCCGTGATATAAACTCTATAGCCCCAATCTGCCAATCTGCGGGCAAATTTTTCCCATCCATCCACAATTTGAATTTCATCTAAAAAGAATATTGGTTTGCAGTCAAATATCTCTTCATAGCACACTTTAATCAAATCCAAATCACTGATATTCAATGAATGCAGGCGGTCGTCTTCAAAATTAAAATAAAGAATTTCCTCTTTGGAATGTCCCTCCCTCAGCAAATGGTCTATTTGCTGAAACATCAAATAAGATTTACCAGCCCGCCGCAAGCCAACAAAGACATAATTCAACACCTCCTCCAAGTCAGAAGGACGCTCCACAAACGATATATTAGCGACTTCCCGCTGATATTCCGTTATTAAAAGTTTTATCACATCTTTATCCATATTGTTTTATCGAATATAATCGACAAAAGTACTACTTTTTTATCGAATATACAAGACAATTTCTATTTATCAGCCAAAAGCAAATTTCTATCAATCACCTCCCTGTGCTCACCTCCGCATCCACAATATAGTATGAGCCATCTGTCGCCAATGCTTTTATTTTCAGCCGATGTGCCCCCGGTGCCAAAGACGGAAGTTTTAGAGATACTCTGTCGTAATACTCTCGCCCTGTTTTGTCAAATTGCCTGAGCCGGTGAATCAGTGGGTTTAACCTGTGTTTATTGTAATAAAGAGGATAGATTTCTCCGTCAATGTCTAAATATAAATTTGTGATTTTACCTTCATATTCCGGCGCAACTATGGGTGTGGTCACATTTATGCCGGTTGTTTCAAATTGAAATGTATTGGGGCTTAATTGCAAAACCTCATTGTTTAGTTGTCCCAAATTATCATCATACAAAGCCGGAGGTATCCCATAAGATG
>BNTU01000063.1 GCA_025996835.1 Bacteroidia bacterium | reverse complement strand
AGCAATGGCAAAAAGATAACCTCTGTGACTCCTTATCTGTCAAGCGAAATAAGTTTTATAATATGGAGTTGGTTGGTTGATTTTTCTTTAAATGAAGCGATTTCTGCCACCCCACCTTTCAGGGCGACACACACACAAAACCCATTAACCCAACGCGATTTAACCCAACGCGATGCGTTGGGCTGGGATATGTTGCCCTTTCAGGGCGAAAACGAGGAGAGGTGGTGCCATCTACCCCGCACTGCGCTTCGCTTGTACGGGGTTATCAAAATTGTACCCCATACGGGGTAGATTAAAGACCGACCTTATGGTCTTTTAATGCGTTGCCCCTGTGTCTGAACCACGATTTTCACAAGATTAAGAAGATTACCAAGATATATGAACGTGCATAATCTTGGTAATCTTCTTAATCTTATGAAAATCCCGGTTCAGACAATTAGCTTAAAGGCAAAAAGAACTCAAAGCGGGAGCACCAGGCGGAAGCCTATATTGCTGCCGCGGCCGCCGGACGTGTTTTGGACGCGATCCGACACGCGGCAGAAAGTCGCACCGTAGCGCCAGACGCCGCCGCGAGCCACGCGGGACGAACCAGTTGTAGCACCTATAGGGTCAGTCTGTGAATCGCTACTATAGCTACCAAACCAATCACGGCACCATTCCCATACATTGCCGCTCATATCATAAATGCCTAACTCGTTGGCGGCTTTCGTGCCTACAATATGAGTCGTACCACTGCTATTGGAGCTGTACCACGCCACATCGCCAAGCGTATTGCTGCCACTATACTTGTAGCCTTCACTTTCGCCGCCGCCTCGTGCCGCATATTCCCACTCTGCTTCTGTCGGTAAACGGTAATGCTTGCCTGTCTTTGTATTAAGCTCAGTTAAAAAACTCTGTATATCATCATGACTGACATTATACATCGGATAATCGTCACCCACACCATAACTTGAAGACGGTGCATCGCCGGGCCAACTGCCCATCACATCCCACCACAACTTTTGTGTCACTTCATACTTACCTATAGCATAGTTGCCCAAAGTAACGTCGTGAGTAGGACTTTCATCAGAATCAGCATCGCCGACTTGCTCGGCTGTGGCTCCCATAGTAAATGTGCCGCCTGCCACACCAATCATATCGAAACTCAATCCGTCACTGGTTTCAGTGAAGCTGTTGCCGGTAGCGGCTCCCGCTGCTTGCGTGACAGTCACTGTCTTAGTTTCTGTCCCCGCACTGACGGTGATAGTTGCCGAACGACTGCCTGTGGTAGTGTTTTCCGTCACATTCACTGTAATCGTGCCGTTGCTTGTGCCGGAAGGCGGACTTAACGTACACCATGTAGTATCGGAGAAAGCCGTCCATGCAACATTGCTTGTTACGGCAATGGAATAGGTGCCCGCGTCCTTGGTGGCGGAAATGCTTGTTTTATCAAGCGTCAAAGAAGGGGCAGGAGCTGGGGCCGGGTCGTCTTCGCCGCAAGAAGTGAACACTGCGCTTGCTGTGCCCAATGTGAGCAGCAAGCAAAAAGCTGAAATAAAATTTTTTGTTCTCATACTGAATTTATTTTTTTTATTAAAATTTACGCCCTCCTGTTGATATCCTTTGCAAAGGTGGAAGGCAAAAACTATCTTTGCAAATTGTTTGGAACTCTATTTGTTTATTTTGCGCCGCGTTCAAACCATTGCGCATTATCCCCGTTATGCCGATGGGACAACCATATAATTGATAATTATTTGTGGTTATTATCAATTCGTTGACTATTGATTCAAACAAATAGCCTATCACAAGACGGATGTCTTGTGATAAAGTCAAGCCGACTATAGCAACGCAACAAAAGCCGCCTTTTTTTGAAGACAGCATTTGCTTTTTTGTTTGAAAAAATTTAGTTATACTACGCGCGCAAAGTATCTGTAAGCCATTTATACGCCGGGCGTAATGTGTGTGTGTGTGTGTGTGTGTGTGTGTTTAACAAAAATACGGACATACGCAAATTTAAAGTGTTAAATTTGCATAAATCCGTGTTATTTTTTGTCACAAAATTTGTCATCTTCTTTTTTTTTGTATTTCGGGGGCAAAGGTAAATGTTTTTTTTGAATTGACAAAATGCTCCTCCTCATACGCAATTGTTTTTCAGACAGAACCTTTACAATCACCGATTATTCTTTATATCCCAAAAGTTAGCGGCGGTGCCCATCAGGATGTCCACATTGACGTTGTCGCGTCCGCGTACCATCTCAACCTTTTCACGTTCGATGTCCAACGCCTTCAATGCGATGAACTCCTGCCCCGACAATCCCAAATTTGTGCGATACGCCCTGTCTGCAAGTGCGCGTTGCTTCTCCGACTTCTCTCTGGCGACCTGCATATTGAACTTTTCGTCCTCCGTTTTCTTTGCCTGGATGTTGGAAGCCGTGCGGTCGATTTCCTCCATGACAGCCAAGTTTGGACGCGCTCTGTCACACACCACATTCACCACATGCACGGGAAACGGTTTCAACTCATTCAGCGTTTTGAAATAGGCAATAGTCTTCTCTATGACGTCTGCCTCAATCTCATCATAGATTTCGCGGTCTGACAACAGTTTGTAGAACTCACGCTGCGAAATGCGGTCACGCACATACTTGCGCCCTGTTTCCTTCACCACATTGCTGTACCAATCCGCCCCGTAATTCTTAAGCAGAATGTAAGCCTGCGAAGCATCCACCTGCAAAATAAAGTTCGCCTGCAAGTCCACAGGGGTGCCGTCATCAGAAAACACATCGTCAAACTTCTCCTCATACTTCACCGGAGAGGTCTTGAACTTGACATTGTCCGTCGTCCAAGCAGCCCACTCACTGCCTTCAAGCAATACCGACTTGCTAACCCCACCCGAGCCAAAAAACCACGGCTTCTTCACAAACACCGCACACTCATCCCCATCCACCGTAGTCAAACTACAAGACGTGAATACCGTTGCAACACTAAAAACTAAAAATATCTTTTTCATAAATTATAAAATTACGCTGTAACAAAGGAGCCTGCTATGATGTATTTACGGCACCATTCTACTATATTTGCCGCAAAGGTAGGCATAATTAGTTAATTGAGCAAATTCGGAAAAACTTCATGAATTTCATTTAGCATGACTTCATTGCCCAATGAGCCGGTGGGGAATTTTATTTCTATCGGCGTGGCGGATTTAGGAGTGGGGCTTTTGGAATATTGTTTTTGAATTTTGTTGAACACATACTTTTATTTAATGCCTAATTGTTCTAATACATCTCTTGTAAGTTTTGACAAAGGACGTTTAAATTGTTCGTCAATTTCTGTATAATTTCCCCAAACATATCTATCTATTTGTTCGGGTGTTGCCCCTAATCCCCGAAAAGACTGAATCAATGAATCGTAATATGTAGAATTATATGCTTGTGCTTTGTCTATTATTTCTTCGACATAGTCCGTATGTTTGTTGTAAAGTTCTCGTAATCCAAAAACATCTATATTATCTTCGCATTTATGTTTGGCTCTTTTAATGTTTTTCTCTCTTTCAAAATTAAATCCAACCTCAATGTTGTTTTTGTCAATTATAGCAGGTCTGCTAATATTCTTATCTTTAAGTACAAATTTACAGTTATTTTCTTGAAAATCTTCCCAATAAGGATTTATACTTATTTCTTCATCTCTTTTTACCTTATTACAAGTTGGACAAGAAGGAATAAGATTATAAAATGACAATGCCAAATACGGATGCTTTGATTTCGGATAAAAATGGTCAAATTGTGGCTTGATTATTTTTTCATCTGCTGCTTTTGTCTTTTTTTTTTCTATCGTAAAAGTGTAATGTCTATTACAATATGGGCAAGTTCTTATATCAAGTTTTTCCGCCAACCAATATCCTACTTTTTGATTATAAAACAATTCTTCATACTGACCTTCCATATATATATTAAACTTATCAAAACCGCTTTGGTTTTGTGCATTAAATTCGTTTACAATATTTTGAAAATCGATTGGCGTAGCACTAATAATTCTATTGCGATTATCTATCCAATGGTTATGGATTCCGTTTCCCTTTTTCCTATTGAATTTTTTTTTACTCAATTTGGATAAATATTCATTCTTAATATCCTCAAGATTTGTTATCTTTATCTTTATCATTTTATTTGCTTTTTCAAATTTTCAATTTCCTCTTTTAATATTTTAATCTCATTATTTGTTGTTTCACATGGGGCAAATTCATTGTACAACTTCAATAATTGGCTTCTAATAAAGGGCTCGCTAACCAGCTTAATCTCTTTTAAAAGATTATCATCAATATTGCCATCATAAAGGCGTTTAAACATTTTGTTGATTTTTCCTTTTGCAAAATCGCCAATGGTGCTACTAAGAAAAAAAGCGTTTTGCAACAAACTATGAATGTTTGCGCCAAAAGTATCCTCTTGCATTTCGTAACTCTGTTTACCTTCTTTTAAAAACAGCACGTTACATTTTGGAATATCTGACAATATAAATGGCGAATGTGTTGCTGCAATAATACTTATACCCTCTACGTCTTGAAAACGCATATCTTTTATACACTTGATAAGGTAATTAATAAATTGGCGTTGATATTCAGGATGAAAATACAACTCAATTTCGTCTAAAATCACACATATGGATTTGTATTTCACTCGTCTTAGATTTCTAATTATTGAATTGATGTTCCTAATATGGTATAATATAGAACTAACCATATATATCATTTGGTGTTCTCCAGAACTGATTCTTTCCAATGGATAAGGCTCTCCAACATTATTGTTTTTCTCATTAATTAATATTTCAGTTTTAAAAATCGGACAGGGAACTAAATCAATATATTTCCATTTTCCTCCAGTCATTCTTCCTTTAATCAATGAGGCAAATTCTTCAATAGTGTAATTTTGTGCTTTAAGATGCCGAAGTTTAAGAAAAGCTATTGTTTGGTGAAGTTTAAAAACAATATGACTTCTATCTTTATCTAATTCTTTGATAAACTTATCTAATTTTTCATATCTTATTGTATCCCAATCTTGTGCATTCATAAAAATTAGACACTCAGAATTATCTAATAAATTATTATATTTTTGTGCTATTGCAATAGTTTTGTATGCAAGGTATAATACAGCAGCATTATACTCTTCATCGTTAATTGCTGGTTTGAAATGGTAAATATTATTCCATTGTTTTATTATGTATTCCTTCAACTCATCAAAGAAATTGTCATCATATTTTCGCTGAAATTTCCATTCTTCTATGACTTCGCCATACTTTCCCTCTACACTATCGTTATTTAATGTAAGATTTAAGGAATGAACGGTATATATCTCATTAATATTTGTGAAATTTGTGTTTCTGTTCTCATCATCATTGAAAAATAAAGAGATTAATCTATCTTTAGCAAGTCCATTCTCGCGATTAATATCTATATTCCCTTTTGTTCTCATTGGATTCAATACCGCAGGTGTTTGATATCCATCATTCTTATGAGAAAGCCCTTTTAGCCAACAAGTACCTTCAGTACTACCATTCCATTCGTCTTTGTATTCAAGCGTATTAAAAGCATACAATGAATAATTCATTAGAATTGTATAATAAAAGTATTCACCTAAATTTCTCTTAGTGTTAGACAATTGAATCCATTTGCTGTCAACATATTCATGGAGTAAAATGTGTTTTTCTTCATCTTTTGTCTGTTGTATTCGATAAAGCGTATCATTTATTTCAAAATAAAGTTCAGCACGAATGCCTTTTATCCAATGTATATTTGCATTAGTATCAGTTGGATTTTTTGAAAGAAAACAGTAAGCAAGATTATTAATAATTCGTAATACCATATCAATGAGGGCACTTTTTCCACTCCCATTTTTACCAACTATTGCGCTAATAGAAATATTTTTGCCAAAAAAGTCATTATCTTTTAATGGATATTCATCATTTATTATCAATTTGTTATCATCATTTTCATCAACCTTGTAAGATTGATTAAACAAATACCAACCCTTCTTCAAAACTTTTGTGATATTTGAATGTTCCTCGTCTAAAAGTTTTAATGCTACAATTGAAAAATTTGCCATATGTATATTGTTTTTTAATTTAGTGTTTTCAAAATAATATCAATCTCTCTTTCACAACTTTCCACCTCCTGCGGCTCAAAATCCAAACTCGGGCGAAGCAACCCCTGCATATCATTCAAAGAAATTTCTTCCTGCATTGTTTCAGCCAATTCGCTCAAAACAGTTGCAACTCGACTTAATCCACCTGTGTGCTTTTTATAAATAATTAAATCAAAAGCAGTTAACTCCAGTATGGATATATTCACATATCCGCTACTTGTCATTAGATTAGTAAGGTATTTTGTTGGGATATTTTTCTTCGTAACAAAATTGATTTTTACATTTTTCTTTTGTTTGTCGCGAAGATTGCCGGAATTGGTAATAACCGTAAATTCTTGCGGCTGTTGATGTGACGCCCCTTGCAAAGCCGCAGCACTCAATAAAACAATATAGTATTCTTTCCCTAAATGCTTCATTAGTTGGTCGATATATTCTATCGGCGGAACAATCCCTTTTAAGCCGTACTCAGCAGGCACTATTACGAAAAAACCGTGCCAAACAGACTGTATTTTCTTTTTTGCCACCAGTCGATACAATGAATTTCGTATGTTTGCGAGCAACAAATCAGGAAATTGTTTCTCAACTTCTTGCTGCGAAAATACAATTTTGCCTCTTTTCGGCAGGTCTTCAATCCAATATCTAACTTTACTATATTGTTCCATTTTGAAAATTATTTACGAGTGCAAAGATACTCTTTTTTTACTTTGCGTCTGCAAAAAACATCATTTTTTGATATAAAACGCAGATGCATTGCAATTATTGTTTTGATTTACGGATATTTAAACGAAAAACATTTTGTCAATTGAAAAATAACATCTACCTTTGCACCCGATATTCGCTCGCTAATGAATGAGTGAATACGGACGATATTTACGAAAGAGAAAGTAAATACGAGTGATTAACAGATTAAAAATAAGGAGATTAGATTATGAAGACGTAAATTGATGCGGTAATACGCACATTGTAAATTGGAAAAGGCGTTTACTTATATTTTTGGCTTTTCGAAAACTTAGGAATTTTCAAAAACTACCAAGATTAATAAAGTGATAACGTTCACGCCGGTTGGTGTGGATTTTACTCATTTATTTGGTAGTAATGGCATCCTAAGGCCTCGAAAAGCGGGATAAATTAAGAGTTTTGTCCGCGCTTTTTTTATGCTGCGTATGAGGAAGGGCAACAGTTGTCCAAACAACTGCTATCAAATTGGGGCAAGCCCTACATTGTCGATTTGAGTAGGGAAAAAAGTTAAATATTAGTGTCAAATTTAAAAATTAAAAAAAATGACAAAGTTTAAAAATGTGTTTTTGCTGGCAGCTATGGCTGTTTCAGCGGGTTTTGTTGGTTGCGACAAAGAAAATGAGGAAGGTACCGGCGACCCTGCCGGTGGTAGTTTTGATGGTGTGATTACGGCAACAGTGAGTACCGGCGGTGTTTCTGTCGATACAGTAAAAGCAATGGCCGAGCGCGAAATAGATGAATTTTCGGTAGAAGACTATGCAGTGGCGATTGGAGCGTATAAAGATGGGAAATTTACACTCACATTTCCGAAAACGGTGACTGCTTCCGGAAAAATACCTTTCGCAGACGAAGAAGGTGTAACGGTAAACCCTGAAACACATGATTGTATCATTATTAACAGCATTTATGCATATAGTGGAGCGACCAAAGTTGGTGAATTTTTTTATAAGGCTGAGCCTAATACTGCTCAAACTGTTAAAATTGAAAACACCTGGTTTACATATGTGGACAGAGATGTCAGCATGACAGGCTCACATTCATCCACAACAGAAAATTTCATTACAACATATAATGCTTCTCTGAAAGCAGGATGGAACAGAATATATCAGATAACCAGACTTGGTACAGGGGAAATAACAACTACAAATACAAGCGGTCTGAGTCCGGAGTGGGTTTTTGAGCCTACGAATTGAAAAAAAAACCTTGTCGCAAGGTGGATTTTTTTTGTTACTCCGGCAGAAAACAGGCTTAACGGCAAAAGGTTAAGCCTGTTTTTGGTTGGCATTTCTACTTGTCGGACATAGTACGAAAGTTTGCCGCTTTGCTGCTAATGTCTTCAATGCTCATATCTTCGAACAAATCGGCTTGCCATTTTGTGTAATCAAAAGGGCGATTGAAACAACAATTATCCAAATATATTCGATATTTCATAAAAATGACTCAGGCTGCAAAGGTACGACTTTTTTTAATAAACACGCATTTTTACAAAGCATTCATCTATTTGGCACCTCACCCTGTACCCTCCCTGAAAGGGCAACATATCATAGGGGATTGCGGGTCAAGCCCGCAATGACAATGCCTTTTTAAAGACCTAACAGGTTTACCCCCCGAAAAAGCATAAATAATGTTAAATGTTACAGTATTTTCGAGAGTTTAAAGATAATTGCTATAATTTCAGCATTTTAGCCTGTTTTTCTTCGGTTTGATTGGCTGATGCTTGAGCAAATGTTTTAAAATCAGTAACTTATATTTAAAACTCTATCAATCATATTCTTTTTAAATTAACTTTAAAGTGATTTGTTTAAATTTGATACGCATTAGGCTTTTAATTGGCGAATTAGTGAAAAATGTGTTTTAAAAGTAGTTCACACAGGTATTTTTAAAGAGGATTGTTGAGGATGTTCGTAATTGTCTTTTCTTGTTCTTCAAAGTATAAATAAAGTTAAATTCGCTCAAGTTATTTGGAGGGTTTAAATATAATGCTTACATTTGCAGTCTTTTAAAGTAAAAAATTAAATAAAATGAGTAAGATTATTTATGAGTACAACGATGACACACTCAATTATGATAGAGTGTATTCATCTGTGGGACAACAAGTTTGGATGGCTATCAAACAGTTGGCGTTAGGCATTATTATTGGTGGCATATTATTTTATGTTGCCGATTATGCGTTCGACTCACCCATCAAAAAACAGCTAAAAAAGGAAAACAAACTGTTACTGACTCAGTATCAGTTGCTTTCGCGGCAAGTGGACAAGAAAGAGGAAATTGTTGCCGAGTTGGAAGACCGCGACGACAATTTGTATCGCAGTGCGTTCAACGCCGAGCCGATTCCCGCCACCATTCGCCGACCGGGTATTGGTGGTAGCGACCGTTACGAGCATTTGTTGACACTCAGCAATTCAGATGTGGTGGTTTCGACCACCGCCAAAGTGGACATGATGAGCAAGCAATTAACGGTCTTGTCGAAATCGTATGACGAACTCGCAGACATGGTGAAAACCAGAGATTTGCGCGTAAAGTGTGTACCCAGCATCAGCCCGGTATCGTCGAAGTATAACAAAGGTATCATTTCGGGCTTTGGGATGCGCTTTCATCCGGTATTGAAGTATAAACGTCCGCACAAAGGGGTCGATTTGAATGCCAATGCGGGTACGCCCATCCAAGCTACGGGCGATGGCAAGGTGGAATTTGTGGGGTGGCAAGGCGGCTTTGGCAACGTGGTCGTCATCAATCACGGGTTTGGCTACAAAACGCGCTACGGACACTGTCGCGAGATGAAAGTGCAGGCAGGAGAAATCGTTAAACGCGGAGCCGTCATCGCCACCGTTGGCTCTACAGGCACGGCAACCGGTCCACACTGCCACTACGAGGTGTTGGTGAGGAACGAGCAAGAGAACCCAGCCAAGTATTTCTTCATGAACTTGACACCGGCAGAATACGAAAAAATGTTATTCGATTCGGAAAACAAATAGTAAAGAACAAACGGATTAAGTTATGAAATTTCAGCAAAAAAAGATGTTCTACTCCATCAAGGAGGTAGCCTCCATGCTCAATGTTGAGGTATCGTTGCTACGCTATTGGGAAACGCAGTTTCCAAGCCTCAAACCGGTGCGCACGAGCACGAAAATCCGTCAATATCAAGAAGATGACCTTCAAGAAATCCGCGTGATATATGGTTTGGTCAAAGAGCAAGGCTTGACATTGGCAGCCGCGAAGCGCAAACTCGCCCGGCACCACGACAAAATGAACGCGGAAGTCGAAGGCAACTCGCTAAAACTCAGACATATACGGAGCGAACTTTCAGCATTGATAACAGAATTGGACGAGATAATACTCAACTAAGTGTTTTTACAAAAACATAAAAGGAAAAGGTTAAAAAACATTAAACTCATTAGAGTTATTTGGAGTATTGAAATATAATTATTACATTTGCAGCGTTTTATAATAAAAAATTAAAAAATGAGTAAGATTATTTACAAGTACAACCCCGATACACTCAATTATGAGCGAGTGTATTCGTCTGTGGGACAACGAGTTTGGACTGTTCTCAAACAGTTGACTTTTGGCATTATTATTGGTGGGGCATTGTTTTCTTTTGCCGACTATTCGTTCGACTCCCCCATCAAGAAACAGTTAAAAAAAGAAAATAAACTTTTATTGACACAATATCAGTTATTGTCCAAACAACTTGACCAAAATGAGCAAATTTTGGAAGAATTGGAAGACCGCGACAACAATTTGTATCGCAGCGTATTCAATGCGGAGCCTATTCCGTCCACCATCCGCCGACCGGGTTATGGTGGGGTTGACCGCTACGAACATTTGCTGACGCTTAACAATCCGGAATTGGTGGTTTCGACCAGTGCCAAATTGGATATGATGACTAAACAATTGGCAGTGCTGTCTAATTCGTATGACGAACTCACTCAAATGGTTAAGACCAGAGAAGACCGTGTGAAATGTATGCCCAGCATCAGCCCGCTGTCGTCCAAATACAGCAAAGGCATCGGCTCCGGCTTCGGCTTACGCGTACATCCGATTTTTGGCGACCGCCGTCCGCATACCGGTGTCGATTTAAATGCCCTTGCAGGCACACCTATACAAGCAACCGGCGGTGGCACCATTGAATTTGCAGGTTGGCGAGGTGGCTACGGAAATACGATTGTCATTGACCACGGGTTTGGCTATAAAACGCTCTACGGACATTGCCGCGATTTAAAAGTGCGCGCAGGACAAACGGTGTCACGCGGAGCCATCATCGCAACCGTTGGTTCAACAGGAACTGCCACCGGTGCACACTGCCACTACGAGGTGATGTTGAGAGGGAAACACGACAATCCTGCCATATATTTCTTCATGAACCTGACACCGAAAGAATACGAGAAAGTGCTTTTTGATTCTGAAAACAGATAAAATAAACGCAAGGGGAGTAATTCCCTTGTTACTAAAATTATGAGATTTCAGCCTAAAAAACTATTTTATTCCATCAAGGAAGTTGCCGAAATGCTTGACGTTGAGGAGTCGTTGCTACGATATTGGGAGACTCAATTTCCATCCATCAAACCGACACGCACGAGGACACAAGTTCGTCAATATCAAGAGGGCGACCTTCGTGAAATTCGTATGATTTATGAATTGGTCAAAGAGCAAGGATTGACTTTGGCAGCAGCAAAAAAGAAAATTGCAAAAAATCGCGACAAAGCACTTAAACATGGCGAAACGGCAGGCTTATTAAGGCGTGTCAGGAGTGAACTTTTGGCACTGAAAGCCGAATTGGATGGGATATCACCGACATGATTATTGAAAAGCTTTCCATATTGAACTTCAAAAATATTGAGGAAGCAGAATTGACTTTTTCGTTCAAAATAAATTGTCTGCTGGGCGACAATGGGATGGGCAAAACAAATCTGTTGGACGCTCTGTATTACCTCTCTTTCACAAAAAATTACACTAATCTGCCTGATTCGCAACTCATTAGACACGATTGCGACTTTGCCGTACTGCAAGGCTTCTACACCGAAACCGACACCACAGAAGAAATCTATTGCGGCATGAAACGGGGGCACAAAAAATCGTTCAAGCGCAATAAAAAGGCATACAGCCTCTTTTCGGAGCACATCGGACTAATTCCGGTCGTGATGGTGTCGCCCATCGACAGCGACTTGATTCAGGGCGGCAGCGACGAACGCCGCAAATTTGTGGATATGCTTATCAGTCAATACGATAAGGACTATTTGCGGGCACTGATGCACTACAACAAAGCCCTCATGCAGCGCAATGCCCTGCTGAAAGCCCAAGTACACCCCTACCCTACCCCACCCAACCCTCAAGAGGATTTAGGGGAGGTGTTTGATATTTGGGAGGAGCAGATGGTGGAAACCGGCACGATTATTCACGAAAAGCGTAAAGCGTTTATTGAGGGGTTTTTGCCCGTGTTTGCAGAGTATTATTCGGCGATTAGTGGTGATAATGAGCAGGTTGGGTTGGAATATGAATCGCAGTTGGCAGTTGGCAGTTACCAGTTACCAGTTACCAGTTACCAGTTACCGGTTAGCAGTGAGCAATTACCAATTACCAATTACCAATTATCTGTTGTTGATACTTTTGCGCAATTGTTGCAGGGGCGGCGGCAGCGCGACTTGCTGCTGGGGTATTCTACCGCCGGGATTCACAAAGATGACTTCAATTTTCTGTTGGACAGCCACTTAATTCGCAAAATTGGTTCGCAAGGGCAGAACAAAACCTACCTGATTGCCCTGAAATTGGCGCAATTCAGTTTTTTGGTGCAGCATGGCTCTGTCGTTCCCATCATGCTGCTGGACGATTTGTTTGACAAACTGGATGCTAAGCGGGTGGCAAAAATCGTGGAGTTGGTGGCGCAACCGCAATTCGGACAGATATTTATCTCCGACACCAACCGCAAGCACCTCGATGAAATTCTCGAACAGATGGAGTATGACTACAAGCTGTTTCAAGTAACTAACGGACAATTTTCGGAAATGCCATGAAACGAGTAAGCACACAATCCATCGCCTCCGTCCTGAACGAATTTTTGGAAGCCCGTCCGGATATGGCAAACAAAATAGCAGAAGCCCGCATCATAAGCCACTGGAACACCATGAGTCCGGCAATCACACGCTACACCTCCGCCGTCTATATCCGCAACCGAACGCTCTACGTCACCCTCACCTCTGCCGTCCTAAAAACCGAACTGATGATGCGCCGCGAACAATTGCTCATCACGCTCAACAAAGAAGCCGGCAGAAACGTGATTGACACGATTGTATTTCGCTGAATATTAGGCACCTACACATCAAATCATCGTTGTTGGTTTAAACACAACGAGTTATAGTACTATCTTAAAGTGGTTTAGAGGGAAAAACACTGCTTTTATTTAGGCAACCGCAGCAGCACATTGTGCCTTGCGTGCTTGAAAATAAGCACTAAAAGCCTCCTCGTCCTCTTTGGTCTTATTCCTGCCATCAATGATGATGTCCCCGTTTTCCAAATCTTCGAGAAATTTATCAACTTCTGTGAGTTCAATAATCCCGTACTCGTTCAAAACGCCATACTTTTCCATACTTCCATACTTTTCCATACCTATATCGTTTAAAAATAATTATCCACTAAATTTTTCGATGCCATACTCGGCATAATCATCCTTCCACCCCCAATATGAATCGCACCCAATGTTCGTATATAATGTGCAATCAAATTTGTTTTTGACAGAAAAGAAACAGCCCCTTCAAAACCTTGCTCAAAGGCTCTTTTACAAACATAAGCCGTCAAATTTCCGCAAACACCGTCATACATTTTATTTATACCGATATTAAATGGTGCACTTTCCACTAAATCCATAAAAATATGGTCAGAACTGACAGTAAAACAAACCAAACCCTGAATCACATCCGGATTGTCGCAAATTACCAATTTGTAAACCTCTCTATCGGCAGCATCAAACTCCGTCCGCCAATTAAACCGCCATTTGTTTTTCTTGGATACGGTTTTCAAATCCGCTTTTGTCAGCGGCAAAACATTGGTTTGCAGGCTATCTCCGGTTGCAACATTTCGGATAGAATGTGTCAAGCAGTCTATTTCAAAGTCTAATTCAATCATTTTGGGTATCTGTTTCATTTTGCAAAGGTACGAAAAAAACTCATAACTCATAACTTTTTTCGTATCTTTGCACCCATGAAACAGATACTCATTACAGGCTCGAAAGGGCAACTTGGCAGCGAATTGATGGCTTTGGCTGAGCAGTTCGCTCATTGGCAGTTTATCCCCACCGATGTGGATACATTGGATTTGACCGACAAGCGTGCGGTGAGCCAATTTTTGGCAGAGCACAAGGTGGATTATGTGGTCAATTGTGCCGCCTACACGGCGGTGGATAAGGCGGAAGATGATTTGGATTTGTGCTACAAAATCAATCGCGATGCGGTGCGCAATTTGGGCGAGGCGGCGCACACATATCAGGCGCGCGTAATTCACATTTCAACCGACTATGTGTTTGACGGGCAGGCAAATACGCCTTACAAGGAAACGGATGCCGTCAATCCGCAGTCGGTATATGGCAAAAGCAAATTGGCAGGCGAACAGGCACTGCAAGTGTCCGGAGCAGCGAGCATCATCGTCCGAACAGCCTGGCTATATTCGACTTACGGCAACAACTTTGTCAAAACCATGCGCCGCTTGGCAGCCGAACGCGACGAATTGAACGTGGTGTGCGACCAGACAGGCACGCCCACTTATGCCGCAGATTTGGCACAGGCGATTGTGGCGATGATTGCGTTTGCCGAAAAGGAGCAACAATTCCCCACAGGCATCTACCATTACAGCAACGAGGGCGTTACGACATGGCACCAATTTGCCACCGAAATCATCAAAATAGCCGGTCACAACTGCACCGTCAAGCCCATCCCCACCTCACAATATCCAACCAAAGCAGCCCGCCCGATGTACAGCGTGTTGGATAAAAGCAAGTTGAAAAGCACATTTCAGGTGACAATACCAAACTGGGAGGAAAGCCTGCGGATATGCTCTGAAAAACTCATAACTCATAACTCATAACTCATAACTCATAACTTTTTCGTACCTTTGTCGGATAATTGAAAAGAAGCATTATGTTACAGGAATTACCTATTGGAATACAGTCGTTTGCAGATTTACGCAGCAAAGGCTATTTATATGTCGATAAAACCCAAGTGATTCATCGCTTGATAACATCCGGCAAGCCGTTCTTTTTGTCGCGCCCGCGTCGGTTTGGAAAGTCGCTGCTGGTGAGCACGATGGAAGCCATCTTTAAAGGACAGAAAGACCTGTTTAAAGGGTTGTGGATTGCGGATAATTGGGATTGGACGAAGTCGCATCCGGTTATTCGCGTGGATTTTGGTGGTACGGCTAATCGCTCGCCGGAAGCATTGACTAATTCATTGACCGATTTGGTAAAAGAAGTTGCTTCAAATTGGAATATTACGCTTGAAAAGAGAGAACTTTCCGCTCAGTTTTCAGAATTAATTACAAAGTTGCACCTGTCAACCAAGAAACAAGTGGTGATATTAATCGATGAATATGACAAACCCATCATCGACAATCTCGCAAATCTTGATATTGCAGATGCTAACCGCTTGGTTTTGCACGATTTCTATCAAGTGATGAAAGCCGCTGATGAGCATCTGCACTTCATATTTCTCACGGGCGTATCCAAATTTTCCAAAGTATCCATCTTTTCGGGTCTAAACAATCTGCGCGATATTACACTTGATGCCCGATTTGCCACCATTTGCGGCTATACACAGGCGGAGTTGGAGTCTTATTTTGACCCCTATATTGCACAGATGAGCCAAAAGGAAGAACTGACCAAACAGCAAACAATAGAGAAAATCA
>BNTU01000062.1 GCA_025996835.1 Bacteroidia bacterium | reverse complement strand
GGCGATTGAGGCGGTGCACGCCCTCGGCAAGCCGATTCGCTTCTGGGGCACACCCGACGGCGTGACGGCGTGGTACACGTTCTACCGCATCGGCATCGACTATATCAACACCGACCAGCCCGAAGCCTGCGCGGCTTTCTTCCGCGATTTTCACAAGAAGACCTACCGGATTGCCGACCGCGAGAGTGCCGACAATGGCATCGCCCGCGCTAAACGGTTAGACCGGGCAACCGCTGATTTTCAGGGATTTAGCAACAAAGACCTGCACCTCTCGAAAGGCATCGAGGTCTATCAGCCAACTTATCGCAACGACGGGGCGAACAAGAAAATAAAGAACGTCATCTTCCTGATTGGCGACGGTATGGGATTGGCGCAGGTGTGCGCCGCCGATGCCGTGAACGTGGGCTTGTCCATGTTGAAAATGCGGCATATAGGCTTCCAGCGTAACAGCGCAAAGGATGCTTACACCACCGATTCGGCAGCCGCCGCAAGTGCGCTGGCTACCGGCAAGAAAAGCAACAACCGCCACATCAGTATGAGCGAAACGAACGAGGTATACCCCTCGCTGACAGATGTGTTCAATGCCAACGGCTATGCGACGGGCGTGGTCACGCTGGGCGATTTGGCGGATGCCACCCCTGCCGCTTTCTACGGGCATTCGACCGAGCGCGACGATAACACCGAAATAACATCGTACCTCTTAGACGGCAAACTGACACTGCTCAGCGGTAGCGGGATGAAACAACTGACCGAGCGCAAAGACGGAAAGAACTTGGTGGGCGACTTGAAGTCGAAGGCAAACTACACTTTCCTGTCGGCGGTGGACGAAATCGGCAAGACGCGCGGCAAGGTGATTTGCGTGGATGAGCGTATGGGACACGGCGCAAGGGAGTCAAACCTGACCCTCCTGGCGGATGCCACCCGCGAATCCATCCAAAAATTGACCGCCGAAAGCAACAAAGGCTTCTTCCTGATGGTCGAAGGCGCGAAAATCGACTATGCGGGGCACGCCAATTCATTGCCCGGCTCCGTCGTGGAAACGCTCAGCTTCGATTTGGCAATCGCCGAAGCCCTGAAATTTGCCGACAGCAACGGCGAAACCCTCATCATCATCACCGGCGACCACGAAACGGGTGGGCTAACCCTCGTGGACGGCAATGCCGAGCAGGGACTGATGGTGGCGCAATATATGACCGACGACCACACGCCGATTATGATTCCCGTGTATTCGTATGGTCCCTCGGCGGATAAATTTATCGGAGTGTATGAAAACACGCAGTTCTTTCATACTATAAAGCAACTTCTCAAATTGAAATAAAATGATGAAACGTCTGTTTCTACTGTCTATCGCCGCCGTCGGATTGTTTGCCTGCCAACAGGTGAACGACCTGAGCGACGATGCCGAGGTAACTGCCATTGTGGTGTCGCCTCTTTTCCCTGACGATGTAGTGTTAGGGGAGGTTTCGGTGGAAAAAGGCATCATCAGCATTGAAATTTTGTCGCCGGATTATCCTTTCCCCCTGAAACTGAAAGTGGAAAACATAGAAACAAGTCCCACGACGGACGGCATTTTGGGATTGCCGGACACTTTACTTTTTATTACCGAATATACGGTGCGTGAATTTCATCTGATTGCCGAGAGCGGCGTGCTCCACAATTATGAGGTCAAAGTGAAAATACAGAATCCCCGCCCCAACGATGCCCAACTCCCCAATGCCGACTTTGAACTGTGGACGGATGCCAATTATATGAATATCGACCCCACGCCCGGTAAAGGCAGAGGTTGGGCTACGGCAAACAATTTTTATGTACAAGGCGCAACACCGTTTTCTTACAACGGCGGATACGCCGTTCAACTGACAACCGCCCGACAAGATATAGATTTGGTGGGAATCCACCTGATTGCTGCCGGTTCGCTTTATACGGGCTTTTTTGCGTTTAGCCTGAATTATGCAAATCCCCGATTGATGACAAATTTTGGCATTCCCCACAGGTTGCGCATCGCTGCGGTTGAGTTTGACGCACAATATTCGCCGGGTCCACAGTTAATGCGGGCTTCCAAAGAAGGGAGCGTCTATCATGTGGAAAACATTGATGGTGTTGATGACGGGCAGGCATGGGTGGAATTGCTGAATTGGAGTGGCGACAGCGAACTCATTTATCACGGACTGCTGCCTATTGACGGACTGAAAGTGCTCGGTCGTGCAGAATATGTTTTCAACGGCACCACAAACGACCATCAGGAATGGGGGCACATCACTTTGCTAATCGACTACAAGCCTGAATATGAGGGAATTACGCCTACTCACATCGTCGTTGTTTTTTCGTCGAGCAAAGAGGGCGATTTTTTCAAAGGGGCACCCGGAAGTGTCCTGAATGTGGACAATGTGGAACTGATTTATTAGAAAATGATGAAACGAATATATATAGTTATTTTGATGTTATGCTTCGGCGGCAATCTTTGGGCGCAGGAGGATACTGTGAGTGCCGCAAGCCGTGTTGAGCGTGTGGATATAGCCGTGCAATTGGGGACGGATATTGGCGGGTGCGTGCCGTTTCCGCTCAAATATATCCCCGAAACGTTCAATATGTACCCCAAACTCAACCTCTCGCTGGGCGGCAAGTTCACTTTTCCCATCAGGGATAAGTGGAGCGTGGGTGCCGAGGTTACATACAAGACCATCAGTGTGAGTGCCGATGCGCGAGTAAAAAATCAGCGTTTTCAGGACAAAGAGATGCTCCAGTACTTTACCGGCAGCGCGGAGATGGCGATGGAATTTACGATGCTGGAAATTCCAATCTATGCCAAATATACGCTGACCGACAAGCACAAGGTGCTGCTGGGGGCGTATGGCACGCGGGTGTTTAAAAACAAGTTTGTGACAACGGCAAAAAAGGGATTTATCGGCGCAGATAAGGATATGGTCAGCGCACCCCTTGACGGGGATCTGGAGATGGATTTTTCCAACTCTTTGGGCAGCTGGGATGCCGGTTTGGTGCTCGGCTATGAGCGCAGGCTCTTTTCGCGCCTCGACGTGGGATTGCGCTTTATGTGTGGCTTCAAAGACATCTTCAAGCCTGAAAATCAATACTTTGATTACAGTATGATTCACCTCCGCGGGGTAGTGGCGGTGAGTTATTCGCTGCTGAAAATATAGAGATACTAATTTAAAAAAAAGTGATATTATGAAACGTTTATTTTTGTTCTTTTTTGCTGCCATCGGGTTGTCCGCTTGCCAGCCTCAGTCGCCTGCCAAGCAGGGGAAACAGGTGTTGAAATTCCATGAAGATGGAAAGTTTAAAATCGCGCAGTTCACCGATATGCACCTCGTGACGAGTTCGCCCAACACGAGCACGACGCTTGCCACTATCAAGCATGTGCTGGAAACGGAAAAGCCGGATGTTGCCATTCTCACCGGCGACCAGGCGATTGATGAGCCTTCGCAGGCAATGTTTGCGCGCATCGCTTCGACGTTTGACGAGGCGAAGATGCCTTTCGCCCTCGTGTTTGGCAACCACGATGGGGAAACCATCACCAAGACGGAGGCGTATCAACTGTTAAGTCAGTCGCCTTACTTCCTCGGCGAGGTCGGTCCGGAGGATATTTACGGCGTTGGCAACTATGTGTTGCCCGTTCACGCATCCCAATCCGACAGGGTGGCGGCGTTGCTCTATTGCATTGACTCCAATGACTATCCGAAGGAGCACAAGCAATTTGGGGGCTACGACTGGATTCATCACGACCAGATAAACTGGTATCGCCGACAGAGTGCCGCCTTTACGCAAGCCAACGGCGGGCAGCCATTGCCGGCATTGGCGTTTTTTCACATCCCGCTGGTTGAATGGAACAATATCGTGGGGCGTGCCACCACGTATGGTCATGCCGGCGAATCCCCTTCGCCCGGCAAGTTGAATACCGGTATGTTTGCGGCATTCGTTGAAATGGGCGACGTGAAAGGCGTGTTTGTAGGGCACGACCACAACGACGACTATATCGGGCAGGAATGTGGCATCGCTCTGGCGTTTGGTCGCGTCACGGGTGCCGATGCCTACGGCGAGCTGGAAAGAGGCAGCCGCATCATCGAACTGACCGAAAATGAAACGAGTTTCACGACTTGGATTCGCACCCCGAAAGTGGGCGTGCAGCAGGTTTATTACTACCCGTCGGGCGTTACCGGCGAGCAGGAAGCAAACGCAGCCTATTTGCCCGCCCTGAATGTGAACCCAACGAAGCAGGGCGTGAGTTACAACTATTATGAAGGCAAATTCAAGGCGGTGGCAGAGATGCTGAAAACAAAAGTCCGCAAAACAGGCACGCAGAACTATTTCTCGCTCGAAAATGCAGCCATAGAAGACGGCTTCGGCTTTGAGTTTCAAACCCTGATTCAGATACCGGAAAAGGGTATCTACTATTTCTATACCTATTCGGACGACGGCTCGAAACTTTACATCGACGGCAACGAGGTGGTGGACAACGACGGCTCGCACAGCAAGACGCGCAAAAGTGGCAAAGCCGTGGGCTTGGAGGCAGGCTTCCACGACTTGCGACTGCTCTATTTGGAAGACCACGCGGGTCAGTTTTTGGAAGTGGGCTTGCTGAGCAAAAACCTCGCCGAAACGACCATTCCTGAGAAGTGGCTGTATTTGCCCAAATGATTTTGCAACAATAAACAAAGCCGCCCGAAAGGCTGTATGCGGTGAAAGTCGCACATACAGTTCTTAAAGGTGAAAGCGGCGGTAATGCCGCCAACCGTACTTAATAATTTGAATTATGGCACGATATTTTAATGTAGCAGGACCCTGCAACGAAGCTGACCACTATATGATAGAGGCTTCATCGCGTTTGTCGGGCATCAGAGAACTTATTGACCAACGTCAATATTTTGTGATTCACGCTCCGCGGCAGAGTGGCAAAACCACGTTGTTGCTCGATTTGGTCAATCGCATCAATCGCGAGGGCAAGTATTATGCGCTTTACTGCTCGCTGGAGGCAGCACAAGGCATTATTGACCCGAAAGAGGGTATCCCTGTGCTTGTAAAACGATTAGTAACGGCATTGCAATTTTCGCCGGACATACCGGACGGCGGACGGTTTGCAAAAAATGCCGACTACAGCGATTACTCGGGTGTGCTGGCAACCGAATTGACCTTGTTTTGCATGGCGTTAGACAAACCGTTAATCATCTTTTTCGATGAAGCCGACTGTTTGAGCGAGGGAACACTAATCACTTTTCTTCGCCAACTGAGAAATTCTTACAACACACGGTCGCAAATACCGTTTGTTCATTCGATTGCGTTGGTAGGCATGCGCAACATTCGCGATTTCAAAGCAAAAATCCGTCCCGACAGCGAGTCGCTTGGTAGCGCAAGCCCGTTTAATATTATTACTAAAGCGATGACTTTTAGCAATTTCACAAAAGAGGATATAATGAAATTGTACGCTCTGCACACCGCTGAAACAGGGCAAGTCTTTGAGCCGGAAGCGATTGAATTGGTGCATCAACAGACACAGGGGCAACCGTGGTTGGTCAACGCAATAGCCCGCGAAGTGATAGTTGAAACGCTCCAATCTGATTATACCAAGCCGGTAACTGCCGAATTGGTGGAACAAGCCATCCAAACCATCATCCTGCGGCGCGACACACATATCGACAGCCTGCTGGAGCGGCTCAAAGAGGAGCGTGTGCGGCGGGTGATGGAGCCGGTCATTATTGGCAAAATAGGAGATATCAACAAATTGTCGGACGATTATAGTTATGCCATGGACCTTGGCTTAATACGCGAGACACCCGGATTAGTGCAACCCGCCAATCCGATTTATGCCGAGGTGATTATCCGCATATTGAGTAAGAATTTTCAGGATACCTTGTGCAGCGAGATGTATCCCTACCAAATGCCTCGCTATCTGAAAAACGGGCGTATCGACATGATTTATCTCATGCAGGATTTTCAAGCCTTTTGGCGCGAAAACAGCGAGATATGGGTCGAACGTTTCGACTACAAAGAATCGGCACCACATCTGATTTTACAGGCTTTTCTGCAACGGATTGTCAACGGCGGCGGGCAGATTATCCGCGAATTTGCCGCCGGTCGCGAGCGTTTGGACTTGTGCGTGCAGTATGAAGGACAAAAATACCCCATCGAACTGAAACTCCGATACAGTGCCAAAACAGAAGAAAAAAGCTACGCCCAACTCATCAACTATATGGACACAGTAGGTGCCAAAGAGGGTTGGCTACTTATCTTCGACCGCCGCCCCGAAATAGATTGGGATGCTAAAATTTATCTCAAAACGGAGAATGTTGGCGATAAAGCGGTGACGATTGTGGGGTGTTAAAAAAAACTCATAACTCATAACTATTTTGTACCTTTGCGCCCGAATTATGAAAAAGATAGCATTAGTGGTTGGAGGGAGCAACGGCATTGGCTTGGCATTGTGCAGCCGATTGTTGCAGCGCGACTATACGAAAGTTTATGTTGTTGACAGGCGCACACCTGCTGTTGATTTGGGTGCGTCGGTCGTTTTTGTGCCGTTTAACCTGCTCAATGAGGACTTTTCGGTCTTTGAGCAGTTCGCTGATATTGACACTTTGCTCATCACTTCAGGCTTTGGTCGGGTCGCTTTATTTGACAGTCTGACAGACAAAGAATTACAGAACATCTTTAAAGTAAATTCTATCGCTGTAAGCCGTATAATCAAGCATTTTTACCCGAAAATTCAAGGGCAGGATTTGTTTTTTTGCGGGGTGATGGGGAGTATTGCCGGCTTGATTTCTTCGCCGATGTTTGCTGCTTACGGGGCAAGTAAAGCGGCTGTGTGTAAGCTGATTGAGAGTCTGAATATCGAATTGGAGATGAGTCGCACGCCCAATCGGATTTTGAATGTGTCGCCCGGCTCCATCAAAGGCACCTCGTTCAATGGCGGGCAAACAGATTTGAAGCAGACCGAACAGCTTGCCAATCAGATACTTGACGAGTTGTTTCAGCAAAAAACATTGTTTATCCCCGAATATGCTGCCGTGTATAAAGGCGTTTTGCAACGCTATTCGGCTGACCCTCACGCCTTTGGAGTAGAGTCTTACGGCTACAAAGCTAATTCGGGGCGGGTAGCCACCGCGCCGCAAGTGAAGATTGGCTACTTGAGTGGCACGTTCGACTTGTTTCACATCGGGCACCTCAACTTGCTGAAACGCGCGAAAGAATACTGCGACTACTTGGTGGTGGGCGTGCATAAAGATGCCCTGCGCAAAGGCAAAGAAACGTTTATCCCGCTGGAAGAGCGAATGGATATTGTCAGAAGTAGCCGATATGTGGATGAAGTTATCCTCTCTTATCCGGAAGATATGGATGCCTACGCCGAAATAAAGTACGATTACCTGTTTGTGGGCAGCGATTACAAGGGTACAGAGCGATTTAACCGCTATGAGGCGTATTTCAAAGACAAAAACGTGGAAATCGTTTATTTTCCTTACACACAAGGCACGAGCAGCACACAACTGCGAAATGCCATTGAAAGCACCACTTCTAAATTGATTGAACAAAATGATTGAACAAAATGATTGAACGCACACTGATTTTAGACAGCGCAGACCCCGCCATTTTTTGGGGCGTAAACAATGCTAATTTGCATTTAGTGAAGTCGTTATTCCCCAAATTGCGCATAGTGGCGCGCGGCAGTTTGATGAAAGTTGTCGGCGACGAGTTGGAGTTGGCAACATTCGAGGAAAAAATCAAGGAGATGGAAGCCCACTGTCAGGAATACAATTTGCTGCCGGAAGCCGCCATCGTCAAAATCGTCAAAGAAAAGCCCGGCGCAGAACCCGTCAAACAGGACAATCTGATTATCTTTGGCATGAACGGCAAGCCCATAACGGCGCGCACCCCCAACCAGCAGCGCATCGTGGAGGCGTATGACAAAAACGATTTGGTGTTTGCCATCGGACCGGCAGGCTCGGGGAAAACTTATACCGCTATTGCATTGGCAGTGAGAGCATTAAAGAACAAAGAGGTCAAAAAAATCATACTCACGCGCCCCGCCGTAGAAGCCGGCGAAAAATTGGGCTTCCTGCCCGGCGACATGAAAGAAAAGATTGACCCCTATCTGCAACCGCTCTACGATGCGTTGGAAGACATGATTCCGGCAGCCAAACTGAAAGACCACCTCGAAAACAATATCATCCAAATAGCCCCGCTCGCGTTCATGCGCGGTCGCACACTCAACGACGCCGTCATCATCCTCGACGAGGCACAAAACACCAATATCCCCCAAATAAAAATGTTCCTGACCCGCCTCGGTCTAAACGCCAAAATGATTGTAACAGGCGACGTAACGCAAATTGACCTCCCCCACAGCATACAATCAGGCTTAAAACACGCCCTAAGCCTGCTAAAAGGAGTGCCCGGAATAGCCCAAATCGAACTCGACAAAACAGACATCGTCCGGCACAGATTGGTACAGCGCATCGTGGAAGCGTATGAGAATGAAGGGAATTTGCTAACTTTGCAGAAAAAATGAAAAAAGTTTGCCCTAATAAAATCAAGATAATGGTTGGCTCAACGGTTTATGGCTTTGAAGACCAATTGTTTCAAATTGTTGCCTATTTGGAAAGTTTGGGGTATGAGGTAGTAAATTCACACGTTGGAAAGATAGAGGAGGTTGACGATGTATAAAAATGATTTTATTTCAAATGATTTAGTTATACAAAACTTGTTGCAGCAAACTGAGAATGACCGTATTGCAATTAAAGAAACTGTTGCGCTTGATAGTATTGCAAAGACGATTACGGCTTTTATCAATGGTCGCGGTGGCGATTTATTGTTGGGAATGGGCGAAAATAAAAAGACGGTTGGTGTAGAAAACGTTCTCCAACAAGTGCGCGAAATTGATGAGTATTTGACAAAAAATATCCGTCCTATAGCCCCCATATCTATACAAGCGATTGTATATGAAAACAAAAATTTGATATTGATAAGCGTGTGGGAAGGTGCAAATAAGCCTTATTTCTACGATTGGAATATCTATCACCGTGACATGGTTGCTGATAGTGCGGGAATGTTGTCGCTAATTGAGGATAGGAAAATTGCCGACTCTAATTGGGAACGGATGCCGATGCTTGCAAGTGAAACGGAAGACCTTGATATGCACGAAATACGAAAAACTATGCAGGAAGCTGTGTCGAGAAATCCGAACAAGCAATTTGTCAGTGAGGAGGATTTTCTGATTCAAATGGGGCTTCTGCGAAATGGTAGTTACACCAATGCTTGTATAGTTCTTTTTGGAAAAAATCCAACCCAATTTATTCCTCAATCGCGCATTCGTTTAACAGTCTATCCTGATAAAAAATCAACCAACACTTTTTTAGAAGATAAATGGTTTGAGGGCAATATCTTAGGCAATATTACAGCTATATTCGATTATTTGGATGCGATGTTTGGCAAAACGATACGAATAGACGGGTTAGTGAGAACGGAAAAGGAAAACTACCCTAAAATAGCCCTACGAGAAGGTATCCTTAATGCGATTGTTCACCGTGATTATTATTCCGCAAGAGGATTCATGCAAATTTCCATTTATACCGACCGAACAGAAATTAGTAATTATGGCGGTCTGCCGAGAGGAATAACCGTTGCCGACCTAAAAAAAGAGCACTCATCTATTTTAAGAAATCCGGATATCGCACAAATTTGTTTTATGCGCGGTTATATAGAAATGATTGGCTCCGGCAGCATCAGAATATTGTCGGAATGTAAAAAGAACGGTTTTAAAACGCCTAAGTGGAAAGATGCCGACAATAGTGTCACGCTCACTTTTCCGGAAGTTGCTGTATCAAAAAATGAGGATGTAAATTTCAAAAATGGCAGTGTAAACTTCAAAAGTGGCAGTGTAAATGGCAGTGTAAATGGCAGTGTAAATCTACAACAATCCAACGAAACAGAAAAAAATATTATAAATTTCATCAGCCATAACGAGAATATTAACATACTAAAGATAAGTGAATTGTCCGGTATTCCATACAGAACAGTCGCCAGATATGTGAAAAAATTAAAAGGAAGAGGCGCTATAGAATTTGTTGGTGCTGATAAAACCGGTGGGTATCAGATTGTGAAAACGATATGAAATTAAAAAACAATTTAATGATATAATTTTATGAAAACAACTCCATTTCACAAACAGCACCAAGCATTAGGTGCAAAAATGCACGAATTTGCCGGCTATGACATGCCGATTGAGTATCCTACGGGCATTATTGAGGAGCACCTCTGCGTGATGAACGGCGTGGGCGTGTTTGATGTGTCGCACATGGGCGAATTTTGGGTCAAGGGTGCGAAGGCTGCGGATTTTGTGCAAAAGATGGTGTCTAACGACATTGCCAATTTGCCTGTTGGGAAGGCGCAGTACAACTGTTTTCCGAACGCTCAGGGCGGCATTGTGGACGATTTGCTGGTTTATCACTTCGAGCCTGAGAAGTATATGCTGGTTGTGAATGCTGCCAACATCGACAAAGATTGGGCTTGGTGTGTGAAAAACAACACCGAGGGCGCAGATTTGCACAACGCTTCGGACAATATGTCGCAGCTTGCCGTGCAAGGTCCGAAAGCCATTCTTGCGTTGCAAAAACTGACGGATGTGGATTTGTCCACCATCCCGTATTACGGTTTCGTAACCGGCAAACTGGCGGGCGTGAATGATGTGATTATTTCCAACAGCGGCTACACGGGCTGTGGGGGCTTTGAACTGTATTTTTATCCCGAGCATGCCGACACAATTTGGGATGCCGTGTTTGAAGCCGGTGCTGAGTTTGGCATCAAGCCCATTGGGTTGGGTGCGCGTGACACGCTCCGCTTGGAGGCAGGTTTCCCGCTCTACGGGCACGAATTGGACGACACCACTTCGCCCTTGCAAGCCGGTTTGGGCTGGATTACCAAGTTTGTGGACGGCAACAATTTCATCGCACGCCCCATCCTGGAAGCCGAAAAAGCGGCAGGTGTGAAGCGTAAACTCGCAGGCTTCGAAATTGTGGACAAAGGCATCGCCCGCAACGGCTACGAAATAGCAAACGCACAAGGAGAAATCATCGGCAAAGTCACCTCCGGCAGCATCGCACCCTCCACCAAAAAAGGCATCGGCTTCGGCTACGTCAAAACGGAATACGCGCCCCTCGGCACAACCATCTACATCCGCATCCGCGACAAAAATGTAGCAGCCACAGTGGTGAAGCCGCCATTCCGCAAATAAATTAGGGCTCTATACGTTTGATGTGGGTAAAGTTAATTGCCTAAAACTTATAATTGAAGCCGAAGCTGAACACTTCAGTGAGCTGCCAAAAACCCAGCTCGCTGTCGCTCTTTATGCCCGGGGTGTCGTCGAAACGCGCGTAGAGGTAAAAACGGGCGGATAAAAATCGACTGATTGTCAAATCTAACTTATTTTCCGACTCCAGCAGCACATGCTCATAGTTGGTAAAATACCTCAAACGGGATGTAAAACTGATTTGGGAATTGAATGTTATAAGCGTTGTGGCATTCACAGACGAACCGTAGTTGAGCAAATCATGGAAGCCCTCTAATACGCCGTAGCGTGTGGGGTTAACGGATTCATCTTCCACATACGTGTATTGCGCCGCCAGCGGAGAAATATCTGCATCTACGATAGTTTTTCTGTGTTTGTTCTTTTTCGATTGTCTTTCAAAGTGATATTTCATACCCAAAATACCCATATTGACATTCAGAGGCGAAAAAACCGCCCCTATCGCATCGTTGGAATTTTCGTTGTAGGAGCGAAACACCTGTGTCTTGATTTCCACGTTCATAGAATACGACCAATGTGCATTGGCTCTCAATCCAAAATCAGCATAATAGCGTATCAAATTTTCCCCTAAACGGGTGCCACGCACGGTGTCTTTGGGGTTGGTGTAGAGGCTTAACTTCCACTCAATGAAGTTGTTAAACTGCATTTTGTCTGACCTGTAGTTGAGGGTATAATTTTGAATACTCTGCAGATTCAGGTGGTCATACCCGCCGGTGTACCAGTTGTCAGAAAGGCGATTCTGCGAAAACTGCAGAAAACTGCTCCCACTTGGGAACCAATACTGCCGCTCCGGCACATATTTGGCATTCTTATCAAGGCTCGCATTCAGCTCATGGTGCACCTCAAACACATCGTGCAGCACCTCCGGTGCCAGCGGCACCTCTTTCTCCGGCTTCCCCGCAATATCGCTCGCCACATAACGGGCTGCAGGCAGATTATTGCGCCAAAGAGCAGCATGTCGTGCCCTTTTGCGCATTTGCCGAATATATTTATTTTTGCCGCCAAACACATCGGAGTAAGGATAAAAATCCACCGAATCCTTCGTCAAAAGTGTATCCGAAAAAAAAGCAAATTTCCCATCAAACACCAACGGCATAAAATCGGTGCGAACAAGATATTTCGCCTGCGCAAAGCCCATCACCGGAAAAATCACCATCATACAAAGCAGCAAATATGTTCTCCTCATCATCTAAAACATCTATTTAATTGGGTACAAAGGTACAAAATTATTTGTAGAAAAAAAAATAAAAAAACCTGTTAGGTCTCGAAGACCTAACAGGTTTAAATGCGAATTACGAATTAAAATCGAACATCCACGCCGCCCAAGACTACTGCGCCCGGCATTGGGAAACCTAAATACGTTTGGTAGGAAGTATCCGTCAGATTTTCTCCACTAATAAATAAATTAAGCCAATCGGTGGCTTTGTACGACACTTTGCAATTCACTAATGCGTAGTTGTCAATGACATCTTCATCATCGACCGTTCCCAGATACAGTCCGTCAACATATTGAAAATTAGGAGCAATTGTAAATTTATTTATCGCCCAATGTACTCCCAAAAAGGCTTTGTGCTTGGGTGCTGCCGTAATTTTAATATCAGAATCAAGGAAACTGTAATTGCCTGATGCTTTCAAATTGGGCAAAATTTGATACGCAACGGCAAAATCAACCCCTTTATTGGTGAATTTATCCGTGTTCACATTCAAAGGTTTGCCATCTACCATTGTTGTCGTAATCAAGTTTTCACCGGAGGCATAATAGGCTGTCAATTCCAATTGAAGTTTGTTGTCCCAAAGCGATTGCACATACGAAAAATCATAATTATTCAGATTTTCCGGCTTCAATGCGGGATTAGCGGGCGCATACATATACAATTCGCGTAAATTCGGACTCCGGAAACCTTTGGAGGCGGAGGCTTTGAATGCCGTTTGACCACTCAATTGGTAGGCGATGCCCGCCTGCGGAACCCATTCATTGCCGTAGCCTTCATTATTTTCCAAACGAATGCCGGCATTCACGGTTAATTTGTCGAAAAATGTTTGTTGCACCACTGCGTAACCGGCTATTTCATTCACCGTTTTGTCTATGATTTCCCCTTTATTTCCATTGATAGAATCGTTCCACGCATGACCGCCCCATTGTTTTGCATCCAATCCCACGGTAAACAAATTGCCTTCAAGCAAACTGAACGATTCAAACACAGCAATGCCTCGATTGTAATCCGAAGAACGGAAGAGATAAGGACGCGGTGCTCCATTTCGCCAACCATCATTAATTTTGTGTGCGCCATCGTTGTAAAACGCTTGAATGGAGCCACTTACTTTTTCGTATTTATTATTAATGGCAACAGAATAGGTGGAACGCAAGGCTTCTGCCCAATTTTCAATGGCAGGTGCGTCAATGGCACCCGGATTATTCACTTTGAAATCGGCAATAATGGCATTTCCCGACACATTCCAATTGTCTGAAATTTCATATCCCAATTTAACATAGCCATTATTGATGTAGAAAGCCGAATTATCGCGGTGTCCGTCCGATTGGTCGCGATTCAAAGAAACGTAAGCATTGAATTTGTCCTTTTTATATCCCGAACTGCCCATGAATTTCCATGTATCATACGAGCCATACATCACGCGACCGTTTCCGTGAATGCCGTCTTTGGTGGCTTTGCGCGTAATCACATTGATGATGCCACCCATGGCATTGGAGCCGTAGAGCAAAGAGCCGGGACCGCGAATGACTTCCACCCGCTCGGCATCGGAAGCCACATACGCATCCGGAAGGTGATGACCAAAAATGCCTGCCCAATTGGGTTGCCCGTCAAAAAGCATTAAAACCCGGTTTCCACCTCCTACGCCATGGATATTGACCGTTCCTGCCGAACCGCTACTGATTCCATAACCGGTTACACCGCGCTCCGTCACAAACACACCCGGAATTTGTTCCGACAAAATGGACAAAACACCGGTTTCGGTACTTTCCTCAATCGTTTCGCGATTGACTACCGAAATAGTCAGCGGGATTTTGCCGCGAGTGACTTCTGTTTTGGTAGCCGAAACTACCACTTCATCCAAAAAAAACGTGTCGGCAGCCGCTGCTTCTGCCGCATTTTCGGCAAAAAGGGTGGACACACCTGCCCATAAAAGGGCAGAAACAAGCACTGAAATTCTTTTCATATTCATATATTTTTTAAAATTTCGGCAAAGGTATAAAATAACTCATAACTCATAACTCATAATTCATAACTATTAACTACCTTTGTGCAAGATTATGATTTCTTATGAAAAGAGCCTGTTTAGTTGTTTTACTGTATCTCACTGTTTTTCAGGGATGTACGAAAAAATATGCGCCGGTTGATTTTGACACGAAAGTGGAAACATCCGTGCGCAATCAGTTAGCAACCTATCCAAAATCCCGTTTGCAGGATTTGTACAAAAACTTCTTCCAAGACCGCTTCGGTCCCGGTCATCTGATTACGGACACAGCGATGGTGGACAATTACCTGAAGCGTGAATTAGCCTCCTACACCGAGCCGACAGGTGCATTGGTAGAGCCAATCGGCTGGGAAGGCAATTTCTACCGCGTCAATACGGATGTGGTGAAATTCGCGGCAGATTCCGCAAAAGAAACAGTGTACAAAGCCTATTTAGATGCTTTCATTGAGAGTGCCAACACCACCCCAACACCGCGTATGGAAGATTGGCAAAAGGAGTGGGATGCCATCCTCGAAATCATAGAGCAAATGAACCTGCATCTACCTGACTACGAAGCAGATAAGGCAAGTATTCAAACACTAATCGCATCCGGCAAATACGCAGGGCACCACAGCAAAGCATTTGAAGAAGCCTATCACCCGCACTATCGGATAATACGCCGAGAGTTGTATGAAAATGCGGATGATGGGGATGGCTTTAAAGGAAAAAATTTATGACACGAATCTCAAAGCATTCAAATTTTTTACCTTGTGTTGAGTTTTTTCCTTTTCAAATATAGCGTCGATTTCTACTGTTTTATTATTCTTGAATGATTCTGCAGCCTGTTTTATTTGCTCAGAACTCAACTCTACGGTAATTGTTGATTGCACATTCTTTATTTTTCCTATAACAATGATAGTGTTTTTATCACTATCAACATCTTTTGATTTCAGTTCCACAATTTTCCCATAAACAATATTTGAAGAAATATCTTTCATTTTCTCTTTTACTATCCGTGAAAATTTTGTGAGATTTCCAACCTTTTCTTTATTTAATCCATCTGCCCTTGATGTCTCATTAACACAAGTTCCTTTTAATAAAATATCTACATTTGAGTATTCGGCATCCATATACAATTTTTTAAGTTTTTCTGAAACATTTACACTTACAAAGTCTTTATTTTCAAGTAAAAACTGATCCGATGGTTCAAAATTATCCGAAGCAATTATATCTCTGTTTATAAAATCTGTCACATCCAACAAATTTTTATTTATTTGATGTCCTTCTATTGATTTATCAAATAAGGTTTCTTCTTGAATAGCCTCTTTATTTGGAAGTTGTATCTTAGTTATTAAACTTCCCGCATCGTTTTTTAAAAAATTGCAATAATTTAAATATCTTTCCGCTTCTTCCCTCTCTTCAAAATAATGAGGTTTTTGTTGAACTGTAAAATTTGCAATTACCTGTAATAAATCTTTTGAATTGCTCTTCAACTTATTGAAAAAAGGCATAGACGGTCTCCCATTAGCAATATCTTCTTTCTCTATATGAAAAATTAATATCTGCTTGTCTTCTACTAC
>BNTU01000061.1 GCA_025996835.1 Bacteroidia bacterium | reverse complement strand
CCCAATACAGTGAGTCTTCCGGCACACTAATTAGCGACCTTACGCACTCCTCCAAAGACCTTGCGTTTCAACAGCCGACAACAATCGGCATTGGGGCGAGCTATCGCAAATTCAATCAATATACCGTTGGAGCCGACCTGACTTTCCAAAATTGGGCAAATGCGCAGTATTTTGGCAAGACAGACACGCTCACTAATCGCCTGAAAATCAACCTCGGAGGTGAATACAACTACAAATTGCGCTACCGTGCAGGGGCATATTACAGTAGTTCGTACTTTGAAACGGTGAAAGGCGGCTATGACGAATATGGCATCACACTTGGTGTAGGAGTTCCGATGCTTGACCGTCGCTCGTACCTCAATTTTGCGGTGGCAGGTGAAATGCTTCGTCCGAAAGCACCGAGCATGGTCAGCGAATATTATGTAAAAATTACAATCAGTTATACATTCAACGAATTGTGGTTCAGAAAACGCAAAATGCTGTAATCCTGCTGCTTGGCTGCTGCTTGCTGACAAGTGCGTGCCAACCCAAAAGCAAATTGGCAATGGTGGACGTGAATGTGGTGGAAAAGCCCCTCACGCACGCAGAGGAGGTGGTGTCGCTGATTTCCAATTCAGGCGTTACGCGCTACCGCATTACAGCCAAAGTTTTAGACCAATATCCCGACTATATGCTGTTCCCTGAGCGTATTTATGTGGAGCAATTTGACGATAGTTTGCATGTCGTGGGCAGCATCGAAGCCGATACAGCCTACTATTATCAAAAAAAAGAGTTGTTTCGCCTGATTGGACATGTAGATATTCAAAAGCCGAATGGCGACTACGTGAAAACATCCGAATTGTATTGGAATCGTCAGGTGCCGGAATATTCGCGTGAAGCTATCTACACCGATTCTTTCGCCATAATCATGCAAAACGGCAACCTCTCAACAACCGTAGGCTTCAGAACCAACAAGCAGATGGACGACTACGTGATGTATCAAAATTCAACCGAATTTGAACCCCCGGAGGAAACAGAAGATAAAAAGCCGAATGGCAAGTTCAATTAGTAACTGTGAAAAATATTTGGTAGATTAAAAAATATGTTTTATCTTTGAGCCGATATTTTATATGTACATACAAACAGTAAAAAAAAACGGTATGAAACGGAAATTAAATTTTGAAAACGTGCTCTCACAACATTTTTGGCACATCCGGGAAAAGAGTTTGTATGCCCTGCGACCGGTAATTATTTTTGTTGTTTTGTTTGCCGGTTATATGACTTACGACCGTATGATATCTTCACCTGCTATTAACGTCATAAGGCAGGAAATGCAACTGTTGATAGAAAGGGAAGAAAGCGTTCCGGATGCAGAAAGCCGGACGAGTATGGAACTTAATAAAACGCAACCAGGGCAGGACAACGTTTCGGAGCGACCATCTCTCGAAACCGTCCCGCCTCCGTAAAGGCGTCCGGATGAACCGTTTTTTCTTTTTATGCTTTGAGGGAAAAATGGGGACGGACAGAACCGGTCAAGGCAAAAGAAATAAATTGTGCAAGAGGAAAGGAGAATGCAAACGCCTTTCAAAAACTTTGATGAAGAGTTGCTTGCAAATAACGGAATTTTGAAAGGTTTGCAAAAACAAATAATTTAAAAATAAATTATTATGAAAACAATTTTTAAAAATCTAAAAATAAGAGTTTTTAGTGTAAGTATAGTGTTAATGAGCGTTCTATTGAGCGGAGTTTTTATGCAGAGTTGCAGTAATGAAGATGAAATAGATACAGCAACTAATATAAATAGTGATTTTGAGACAATGGGTCAAGAACATAACAAGGGATTAGATTATATTTATGAACAATTAAAAAAGAATCAGGGAAGTAATGATGTAACATTGAGAAGTGCAAGTAGCATCTTTGATATAGTGAAAGATGCCTCTGTTCAATTTATATCCGAATCTGATTACGGCATAAATATTGAGAAAGAAAAAATTTATGAAATTGTTAATTCGACTTCTGAAATAAATTCACTAAGGAGTGCTACTGCAAATAATAATTTAAATACAGATGTTCTTGTTCTAACAGATAAGCAGCAACACTATTTGAATAAGTATAACAAAATTATTGAGTCTCTTAAAAATAATAATATAGACCCTGTAATTAAAAAATTAAACAAGTTTGATATTGAAGTAGCTTCAAATTGTACACCGGAAGAGGCTGTTCCACTATTCGCTGCCTCGTCAGTAGGCAGACATTCGCTACAATATTGGAATGACAACTTATATAAGTGGGCAGCATTACTTAATCCTGATGCCAAACAGGCAGAATTGGCTCTTGTTCCAAGGTTAAAAAGTGGTACAATAGAAGTTAATGCTACTGAGGATGATTGGCAGTGGTTTTGCAATACTCTAATAAGTATGGGACAATCGGATGGAATAGGAGCTGCTATAGGTGCAGGTATGGGTCTTCCCGTCGGAGGTGTGGGTGCTATACCCGGAGGCGTCGCAGGAGGATGTTATGCTTCTGCTGGAGCCGGGATAAAGTCATTATTCCAAAAATGGGGGATTTTCTAATGAAAAAGAAAAAAGTGTTTATGGTTTTATTGTTTTGCTTTCCAATATTATTTTTCTTTGGTCTGCGTCTTTTGCGATTTATTTTTGGATATGAAAACGCTGAATCGCTTAAAAGTGAGATAATAGGCTCTATAATCTGCGGAACTTTAGGTAGTTTGGCACTATGGAATCTATATAGAAAGGCAACAAAAACAAAAGAAACAAGTTAGTTGCATTTGAAATAATGTTGAAAACATTGAAGTGTTGGACGTATCAAAACGTCCGACACCTTAATTGAAAGAATAAAACATGAATTTAAATTCTATTAGATGGGTTTCCCCTGCAATATTTGAATTTATATATGCAGGAGTATTTATAATCGGATTAGTTATGATTTTAAAGGAGAAAAAAATTTCAACATTATCTAAAATACTGTGGATTTTGCTTCTACTTCCTTTTAATTTCATTGCAGTAGTTTGTTTCCTTATTTGGATAAAATCCAAAAAGCAGGGAAAAGTTCAATGAATCCGGACAAAAGTCAATTTTTGCTATCTTGCTTTATCTGATATTCATATTGGATGAAGCAAGATAGCTTTACTAAAAAAAATGATTATGAAAAAAAGTATTATTGGAGTTGTAATGTGTTTTCTCATTGCGTGTTCTCATTATTCTCCCGAAGTGGAAAATGTGCTGAAGCAGGCAGGCGACAATCGTTCCGAATTGGAAAAGGTTTTGAGGCATTACAGCCAAGACTCTGCCGACAGTCTGAAACTTCGGGCAGCGGAGTTTCTAATTGTCAATATGCCTGACAAATACTCGGAATACTATGATGCGCCGTGGAACGATGTTGCCACCGTCAATTTGCGATGGACAAGTTCGTCTGACAAACAAATGCTATTGGATACTTATAAGTTAGGTAATCCAATTGTGAAAGAAGACGTAAAATACATTAGTGCCAACTATCTGATTAACACTATTGATTTGGCATTCAAGGTGTGGCACGAACAACCATGGGGCAAATATATCTCATTCGAGACTTTTTGTGAAGAGATTCTGCCATACAGAGTAGGCACAGAACCACTTGAAGACTGGCGAGAAAAGGTGCTTGCCAGTTTTGCCGATGTGAATCGTTCACTCAAAAAACAGCCCAACATTACGGCAGTAGAGGCATGCCGTAAAATAAATGCACTGTTGCCAAAATTCAGAATAGACAAGGATTTTTCGAATATGAATTATTCCATGCTGATGGCTTCCACAAAGGGTACGTGCGTTGAGATGTCCACTTTAGCCGTCTTTGTCATGCGAGCCTTAGGGATTCCTGTTACGATTGATTATACTTCCAAATGGTATAATTATAATAGTGGACATACGTGGAACGTGGTTTCAGATAGCAGTGGTAATCACATTCCCTTTATGGGAACGGAAACCGGACCGGGTGCGCCGCAACTTTTCAATTACTTATCCGGTACCAAGATGTTTCGCCAAATGTTTGCTAATCAAGCAATAAGTATTACAGAGTTGCCATTGGAATTACAGAATTTATCAATAAAAGATGTCTCTTTGGAGTATGCCGGATACTCGAATATAGAAGTACCTATCCGCTTTTCCTCGGACTATCCGCCGGAAAATGGTTTGCTTGCTGCTTGGGGGGTCAAACAGTGGAATCTTATCGGTTGGGGAGAAGTTGACCGGCAAAAAATACGGTATTCAGTGAATAAAAATGTATTATATAAGCCCTTGTCTTATTCCAATAAGACACAAACTCCTGTTAATTATCCTTTTATGCTGAATGAAACTGGCGACGTTACATTTTTTGAGCCGGATACAGTTAATTACCAATCGTTTACGGTGTCTGAAATATCGCCATCAAATAAATGGGCACATTCACGCATGGTGTCGGGTGTTTTTGAAGGTGCCAATCGTAGTGATTTTAGCGATGGTCGTGTGTTACACATTATTAAAGATGTTCCGGATTGCTATTTTCAGTCGGTAGCTATCAAACAAGCGGCAAAGTTTCGCTACGTCAGGTATATTTCCCCGAAAGAATTGGAAAAATTCATTATCTGCCTCATACCGACAACGGCTTTGGCATTTATGAAGAACATATTTACGAATTATTCTTTTGGAATGGTCGCGAATGGCAATCATTGGGAAGGCAAGAAGCCTCTGTACACCCGTTAAAATTTCAAGCACCAAGAGATGCATTACTATATATGAGGAATGTAACAATTGGTGTAAGAGGCGATAAGTTGTTTGTCGTTCAAAATGGGATTCAAAAATGGTTGTAAATGGGGCGCCCCCCCCCCTCTACATCGCTCTGTTTCTAACTATTTGGCTCATTTTCAGTAGATTATGGGTCAAGCTTGCAATGACAAATTCTCTTAAATGTTAAAAGCGATGCGAATTTTGTTCAGATTTTACAACTTTTTGTTCAAATATTACAACTTTTTTAAAATTTTATTCCGAACTTTGCAGCCGAAAAATGAGTTTAAAAGCAAGGTGATGCAAAATAGTCTAAAATATGGAATGATTCCTTTCACATTATTGTGTGCGGGTTGTTTGTTTCTCAACTATCCTGCCTTTGTTGATGCACAAACTGCACCCAAGTGGTACTGCACGCTGTTTTGTGGATTGTTGCTTGTGCTTTTGTGGATTTTTTGCCCTCCAAAACAGAAAGAATATGAGAAATCGACCGTTGCTTTTTGCCTGATAATTAGTGTTTTATGTTTGCTTCAAGCCTTGTATGGCATTTGTCAATATATAGGGTGGTTTGCCGGATTTAACGGATTTCGTGTTACGGGCAGTTTTGATAATCCGGCCGGATTTGCGGCGTCTTTGTGTGCCGGTTTTCCGTTTTTGTTTTATTTTTTGAATCGGGGTGTGAAATGGCAGTTTTGGCTGTCTATAATTACTGTATCAATCGTGTGCTTGGCTGTTGTGGCTTCGGAGTCTCGCGCCGGGATGCTTAGTTTGCTTTTAGTGAGTTTGTTAGCTTTGTTTTACAAACTGCGTGTGAAATTGAAGTATCAAATTCTTCTTTTGTTGAGTGTTTGCGCATTGGCTCTCGCCGGATTATATGTGCTGAAAAAAGATTCTGCCGATGGGCGGCTGTTGATTTGGCGGTGCACTTATGAAATGGTCAAAGATAAGCCACAAGGGTTTGGCGAAGGAGGGTTTAAAGCCAATTACATGAATTATCAGGCAAAGTATTTTGAGAAACATCCCGACAGCAAATATGCTATGTTGGCAGATAATGTCAATCGCCCGTTTAATGAATATCTACTGGTGTTGGTTGACTACGGAATATTCGGATTATTGCTGTTAACAGTCTTTGCTTTCAGCTATTGGCACAGTTATCACGTCAATAAGCAAAAAACAGTGATACAGCACCTTGCCGGTTGGTGTCTGTGTGGTATTGCCGTCTTTGCCCTGTTTTCCTATCCGTTGCATTATCCTCTTGTTTGGGTCATGGGCATTGCGAGTTGCATTACTATCCGCTACCGGAAAAATCCCAATCAGTCAATTTCTAAATTTGCTTATTGGTTTAAATTGGCAACACTTCTGCCGATTGTATTGGCACTGAGTTGGCTTTTATCGCGAAGTATGTACGCAGAAATGAAGTGGTGCCGGATTGCGCATAAATCGCTGCAAGGGCAAACAGAACAAATGTTGCCTGAGTACGGTGTATTATATCCCAAATTGCAGAACAACGAAGCATTTCTATATAATTATGCGGCAGAACTCAATGTAGTGCAGCAATATGAGAAAAGTTTAGAGATTGCTCGTGAGTGTGAGCGACTTTGGGCAGATTATGATTTACAGATGTTGATGGCGGATAATTACCAAAACATGCAACAGAATCAGGAAGCAGAATCTCATTATATAAAAGCATCTCAAATGTGCCCTGTAAAATTTATGCCTTTATATCGCCTATTTCAACTTTATGAAAATTGCGGAGAAGACAAAAAAACGCAGGTAATGGCTGGTAAGATTCTCAAAAAGCCGGTAAAAGTGATGTCGCCGACAATAAAAAATATTCAACAGGAAATTCAAAAAAAAATAAATGATTTATGACAAAAATTAAAGAGAGCGGAATGAGGCTGTTATTGATGCTGACAGCAGTTTTAATGGTGAATTGTGTTTCGGCACAAGAAAAAAATGCAATAATTAAATTTGGCAGCAAGAAACATGATTTTGGAAAAATCTATCTGAAAAAGGATTCTGTGGTTTCTGCTACTTTTCTTTTTGAAAACAAGGGAAATGCACCTTTGATAGTTTATAAAGTGACAACCTCTTGCGGATGTACAGTTTCGGAATGGACTTAAGGAGCCTGTAGAATCGGGAAGTAAAGGCTCTGTTAAAATTATTTTCAATCCTAAAGGATTTTCAGGTAAATTTTCCAAAAGCATTTATGTAAAATCCAATGCAACAGACGATATCGTGATATTAAAGATTGAAGGGGAAGTTACAGACAAAGAAAAAAGTGTATTTGACATATTTAGAAGAAAGGAGGACTTATGAAATAGACTTATCAATATGTTGCTACGAATAAATTGTCCGGCTACAACTTTTACAGATAAAACAATAGGCGTAAGTATATGATAAACAAACAGATAGATAAACAGATAGAAAAAAAATGATAGATTTCTCAAAAAAAACAGCAAAAAAGTTTGGTTTGTATAGATTTTTTGCGTACCTTTGCCCCGAAATGAAAAAATATAGCAATTATATACTCTCTATATCTACCATTATAATATCCGGCTTCTTATTAGAGATGCGGAACAAAGAAATGTATGGTTTAATCCTGATGTCAATTTTTTTGCTCTATTCTTTGATAATTAACAAAAGGAAGCGGAATATTATTTATATCACAGCAGCATTGCCTGTATTTGTGTACATAGCATTTCGTGCTACACAAGGATTCTCGTTTTACCATCCGGATCTGTGGATTGTGTTAGCTATCTATGCCGTATGGCTATTGTCCGGTTTTTTGGTTGGCTATTTCTTATCAAAATGGAAGCTAGTACAAAAACATTTTGTCTTGGCATTAATAACGGTCATTTCTTTTATTCTTGCACTTATGCCGGGTGATTTTAATCAGATATTCCAGTTTTTTGCAGTTGGGATAGTTTACTTAGTTGCTCCTTATATTGCATTTCGGTTAGGCGCAACTCAAAAATATGTCCCTTGGATTATCATTTTGCCATTTATGTTAGTGTACGCGGTATCTACATTAGTGAACGGGGCATTCCCATTATATCCGATATCTATTATTCCCGTATGTAGTGTTCTCATTTATGCTATTGTTTCAAAAATCAAGATGCGTAGTTTAAAAATGTTGATACTTGGTTCTTATGCTCTGTTTTTGGGATATGGTTGGTATGCAGGATTTGAAAGTTACCAACAGTGGGTATTTTAAAACCGTGACGATATTGCTGAAACACAGGTAGATGTTTGGATTAGAGAACATCAAACAGAAATTCAAACCATGAGCCGGAAAGATTGGCTCCACTTGGATGAAAGTCTTAAGCATCCTGTTTTTATGAAATTCACCCCAAAACAGCGGCACGAATTTTGGTTGCACAAAATGCAGGAAACTTTGGCTTTACCTTGGTGGAACGAATTGGAAAAGAATCATATACAGTTGTTATATCTGACAATCTATGAACATTTTGATTGGTTTGAATTAACTCCGCTTTCAGAGCATAAAGCTGAATATGAAGCATTTGAATTCTTTAATCACCAATGGGCTGAATATGCAAAAGATACTTTAGGCTGGGACAATATTTTAATAGGGGCAATAGTTGATTCCGGAAATAAAGTGATGAATGAAGGAGAGGTCGAAAGAGATACAAAAAGTGAAAGCATTTGAAACAATCAGATAATTGTAGTAATCATCTTGTCGTTTTTTTTCCTTGCGATATTTATTGCTATAACTCAATCTTGTTATTATGGCAGAAAAATGTATTATTCCAAAGATAAAAAATATCGTAAGCAACATAAAATAGTGAATATAATCAAAAAAACTTGCATATTCAAAAAAAAAGTTGTACCTTTGCACCCGATTTTATTAAAAACAATTATTTAGAGAAATTTTATGAACAATTATGAAACCGTTTTCATTTTGACTCCCGTTTTGTCTGACCATCAGACAAAGGAAGCGGTCGACAAATTCAAGGACATTCTCAAAGCCGAAGGTGCTGAGATTGTGAATGAAGAGAGCTGGGGATTGCGCAAGTTGGCGTATCCTATTGAGAAGAAATCAACCGGATTTTATGTGCTGTTGGAATTTACAGCCAAGCCGGAAGTTGTCGCTACACTGGAACTGCAGTTCCGGCGCGACGAACGCGTGATTCGCTACTTGACGTTCCGTCAGGACAAGGATTTTGCAGAATATGCAGCGAAGAGACGTAGTAAATCAAAAGGGATTAAACATCAGGAGGTATAAATTATGGCAACAGTAAACAGTTCAGAAATTCGTTACTTAACTCCTCTAACGGTTGACGTTAAGAAGAAAAAATATTGTCGTTTCAAAAAAAGCGGAATCAAGTTTATCGACTACAAAGACCCGGAATTTTTGAAAAAATTCTTGAACGAACAGGGGAAAATCCTGCCGCGTAGAATTACGGGGACTTCGTTGAAGTTTCAACACCGTATCGCACAGGCTGTTAAGCGTGCCCGTCATTTGGCATTGCTTCCTTACGTTACCGATTTAATGAAATAAAAAAAGGAGGAATTAATTATGCAAGTTATATTGACAGAAGATATTCACGGACTTGGTTACAAGGACGATATTGCGACCGTGAAAGACGGTTATGGGCGGAATTTTTTGATTCCACAGCGCAAAGCGGTTATCGCTTCCGAATCGGCGAAAAAAGTGCTGGCGGAAAATAAGAAGCAACGTGCCCACAAGTTGGCAAAGCAAAAAGCAGATGCCGAAGCCTTAGCAGCCAAATTGCAAGGTCTGAGATTGACGATTGGTGCAAAAACCAGCTCCACAGGCACCATTTTTGGTTCGGTCACAAACATTCAAATTGCCGAAGAGTTGGCAAAAAAGGGCTTCGAGATAGACCGCAAAACTATCTACATCAAAGATGCCGTCAAAGAAGTAGGCTCTTACAAGGCGATTGTGAAACACCACAAAGAAGTACCGATAGAAATATTTTTTGATGTAGTTTCAGAATAAATTTATTTTTTAAAATTAATATGTACAACTTGGGAAAAAACTGCTTATCACGATGTAAGCAGTTTTTTCGTTTTGAGTACATCCTCTCCTAATTGAGCCTTTAATGCCACTATATTCGGAAATTTGGCGGAGGGACGCAGAAAATCGACAAATTCCACGCGGAGAATTTGACCGTAGAGGTCTTCGCAGAAGTCAAACAAATGGACTTCAATGCGCAGTTCCTCTTTTTGCGCGACACTGGGGCGGCGACCGATGTACGCCATACCTGCATTGGTTTGTCCGTCCGCCGGATGCACACGCACAGCATACGCACCCTCTTTTGGCAGCACTTTCAGCGGTTCCGCAAGTTCCAAATTGGCAGTGGGGAAGCCAATCGTATGCCCGATGCGGTCGCCGACTATCACTTTACCGGTCAGCGCGTAAGTGTAGCCCAGCATTTGGTTGGCAATCAGCATATTACCCTCAATGATAGCGTTGCGAATGGCGGTGGAATTAACAGGGGCAGAGCCGACAGGGGATTGCGGGTCAAGCCCGCAATGACGCAGGGCAACCGGTAACTGGTAACTGGTAACTGCCAACTGAACATTCATGCCGCAGTCTGCACCATATTCCACATAATTTTGAAAATCATCTGTGCGCCCTTTGCCGAACCGGTGGTCGTGACCAATCAGTAACTCTTTGACGTGCAGTTGTTTGTGAAGTATTTCCTGAATAAAATCTTTTGCAGATGTGGCTGCCAATTCCGGTGTGAAGTCGAGAACGTGGCAATAATCGACCCCTGTGGCGTGTAAACGCTGCAACCGCTCGTCAAGCGACGATAGCAACTGAGGCTGATAATTGGATTGTAAAATTTGACGTGGATGTTGTCGAAACGTAACTACTGCCGATTTTAATCCGGACAGCCGAGCCTGTTCCTTCAATTGCTCAATCAAAAAACGATGCCCCAGATGCACCCCGTCAAAAAAACCGATGGTGGCGCAAGTTGATTCTTTGACACTGCTCATTTTATTTTGCGCGCTCCACATACGCCCCGTTGCGCGTATCTACCTTGATTTTTTCGCCTTCGTTGATGAAGAGGGGGACACGGACGGTGGCTCCTGTTTCCACTGTGGCGGGCTTGGTGGCGTTGGTGGCTGTGTCGCCTTTGATGCCCGGCTCGGTGTAGGTGATGGTCAGGATGACGTGCACGGGGAGTTCGGCGAACAGGATGCGCTCAGATTCAGAGTGAGTTACGACTTCCGCCGTGTCGCCTTCTTTCAAAAAGTCCACGCCGGTGATATTGTCTTTGGGGATAGAAACTTGCTCAAACGTTTCCTGATTCATAAAGTTGTAGCCCATATCATCCTGATACAGATACTGATAGGGGCGACGTTCGATGCGCACTTCATCAACCCTTACGCCGGAGTTGAACGTTTTGTCGATGACGCGACCGGTGGTCACATTTTTCAGTTTTGTGCGCACAAATGCCGGTCCTTTGCCCGGTTTGACGTGCAAAAATTCTACAATATAATAGTATTGTCCTTCTAAATCCAGACACATGCCATTTTTGAAATCCGCTGTACTTGCCATAATTTTTTTTGTTTTTAACGATTTATCTTGTAATGAAGTAGCGAGAGGGGGGCATGATCCCCCGACCTCGCGATTATGAATCGCGCGCTCTAACCAACTGAGCTATCTCGCCAACATTTCAATTTTGCGGCTGCAAAGGTAAGAAATATTTTTTAATTCAGCCTAATATGACCTTGCAAAAATTACTCTTTGTGTTGATGGTTTGCCGCTAATCATGTCTATGCCTGCTTCTTGCGGGTTTTCTAAGGGGATGCAGCGGATGGTGGCTTTTGTTTCTTCTTTGATTTGGGCTTCTGTTTCGGGGGTGCCGTCCCAGGGTGCCAACAGGAAGCCGCCTTCTTCTATTTTTTGCTTGAAATCGGCGTAGGTATCTACTTTGACGATGCTTTTGGTGCGGAAGTCCAATGCTTTTTGGTAGATGTTTTGCTGTATTTCTTCCAAAAGATTTTTGATGTAAGTGGCGATATTTGCGATTGGCAGCGTTTCTTTGGTCAATGTGTCGCGGCGTGCCACCTCAATCGTGCCGTTTTCCAAATCGCGTGCACCCATTGCCAAACGCACCGGAACGCCTTTCAGTTCGTATTCGGCGAATTTCCAGCCCGGCTTTTTGTTTTCCGAATTGTCGTATTTGACACTTACTCCTAAATTTTTCAATTCTTTAATAATTGTTTCTGCTTTTGCGTTGATTGCTGCCAAACCGGCGGCATCCTTATATATAGGTACAATCACGACTTGGAACGGGGCAAGTTTTGGCGGCAACACCAGCCCGTTGTCGTCGGAATGTGCCATAATCAGCGCACCCATCAGGCGGGTGGAAACGCCCCATGAGGTTGCCCAGACGTAGTCGCGCTTGCCCTCTTGGTCTAAAAACTGCACATCGAAAGCTTTGGCGAAGTTTTGTCCCAGAAAGTGGGAAGTGCCTGCTTGCAATGCCTTGCCGTCTTGCATCAATGCTTCGATGCAATAGGTGTCTAATGCCCCTGCAAAGCGTTCTGAGGCGGTTTTTACGCCTTTGATGACCGGCACTGCCAAAAAGTTTTCGGCAAAATCGGCATATACGTCCAGCATTTGGCGCGTTTCGGCTTCGGCTTCCTCTTTGGTGGCGTGGGCGGTGTGACCCTCCTGCCAGAGAAATTCGGCGGTGCGCAAAAACAGGCGTGTCCGCATCTCCCAGCGCACCACATTTGCCCATTGGTTGCACAAAATAGGGAGGTCGCGATAACTTTGTATCCAGCCTTTGTAGGTATTCCAGATGATGGTTTCGGAGGTTGGGCGCACGATGAGTTCTTCCTCCAATTTGGCTTCGGGGTCAACGATTACGCCTTTGCCGTTGGGGTCGTTTTTCAGGCGGTAGTGTGTTACAACGGCACATTCTTTCGCAAATCCATCCACGTGCGAAGCCTCTTTGCTGAAAAAAGATTTGGGGATAAACAGCGGGAAATAGGCGTTCACGTGCCCCGTTTCCTTAAACATATCGTCCAATTGGCGTTGGATTTTTTCCCAAATCGCATACCCATACGGTTTGATGACCATGCAACCGCGCACGGCTGAATTTTCAGCCAAATCAGCCTTGATTACCAAGTCGTTGTACCATTGCGCATAATTTTCTGCCCGTGCGGTCAGTTCTTTCAATTCGTTTGCCATTTTTGTATCAAGTTTTTAAATTGGCTGCAAAAGTAAACTTTTTATCGAATATGCGCAAGTTTTTTTCATAAAATCATTTTTTTTATTTTGCACTTTCAAAAAAATACACTACTTTTGCACCCGAAAATAAATAGGGATGTCGTTGTATGTTCTGAGTCAAGTTCAGGAAGCCTGCAACCTCCCGAAAATGATAATTTATGAGTAATTCTGCGCTATTTTTAGTAGTCCTGCTGACCGCTGTGGTGATGGTGGTGGCGGCTTTGCTAATTGCTTGGCTGTTAGCACCTAAGTCGAATAATCCCCTCAAAGGGGAGCCTTACGAATGTGGTATTCCCACGCGCGGCACTTCGTGGCTGCCTTTCAATGTGGGGTATTATCTGTTTGCGATTTTATACCTCGTTTTTGACGTGGAAACGGTGCTGTTGTTTCCCTGGGCAAGTTCGATGAGGCAGTTGGGCACGCAGGGTTTGGTTTGCGTGCTGTTCTTTTTCGTGATTTTGTCGCTCGGTTTGGTTTATGCTTGGAAGAAAGGAGCTTTGGAATGGAAGTAAAAGATATATTTGTCAAAAACATGAAATACGAGGATTTCAAGGAAAATGAATACCTCGAATCTTATGTTAAGGAACTGCGCGAAAATGGCGTGAACATCGCCGTGGCGAAGTTGGACGACCTCATTAATTGGGGACGCTCCAATTCGGTCTGGCCCCTGACGTTCGCCACAAGTTGCTGCGGCATCGAATTTATGTCGCTCGGCGCGGCGCGCTACGATTTTGCCCGCTTCGGTTGGGAAGTTACGCGCAATAGTCCGCGCCAAGCCGATGTGGTGTTTTGCTGCGGCACAATCGTCCACAAAATGGCACCCGTTTTGAAACGCCTCTACGACCAAATGGCTGAGCCAAAGTACGTTATGGCATTCGGCAGTTGCGCCATCGGCGGCGGTCCGTTCAAAAAATCGTACCACACCGTGATGGGTGTCGATAAAATCATCCCTGTGGATGTTTATATCCCCGGATGCCCGCCACGCCCCGATGCGATGATTTACGGGATGATGCAGTTGGCGCGCAAAATCAAGATGCAGGAATTTTTCAGCCTGCCGAAGCAACCGACGGTTAATGCAATAGAGAAAGGAGGCGACGATGCAAGTAATTAACGACCTGTTAGCCCAACTGCCGTTTGCCACGATTGAGCAACACGACAAGGAATATACGGTGACCGTGACGAAAGAAAAATTGCGCGAAACGGCTACCTTATTATATAGCAACCCGCATTTGTCGTTTGACTACCTCACCGACATTGTGGGGATGGACTACGGCGAAGAATTGGGCGTGATTTATTTTCTGTCGCCCTCGCGCTACCCGTCCTACGGGCTGATTTTGAAGACATCAACTGCCGACCGCGAAAAGCCGGAGATTGATTCGATTTTCGACTTGTGGTGCGCTGCCGCGCTGTATGAACGCGAAGTGTATGACTTTTTCGGCATCGTCTTCACGGGCAATCCCGATATGCGCCGCCTGTTTCTCCGTCAGGATTGGAACGGCTACCCGCTACGCAAAGATTATGATGCCAATCCGGCACTCAACCCCGTGCCAACGAGCAACGAGGCATTAGCCGATATGGAAAACCTGCCGACAACAAGTATCGACATCAACGGCGAACGCCTGAAAGAGCACACCAAACTCTTTGAAACAGAGGATTATGTGGTGAATTTCGGACCGCAACACCCTGCCACACACGGCGTTCTACACCTGCGCGTGTCGCTGGACGGCGAAACAATCAAAAAGGTTGACCCCAATTTCGGCTACATCCACCGCGGCATCGAAAAAATGTCGGAAGCCTACACCTATCCGCAAATTTTGCACCTGACCGACCGTCTGGACTATCTGTCGGGCACCATCAACCGTCACGCGACCTGTTTGTGTGTCGAAAAAGGCTTGGAATTGGAAGTTCCCGAACGCGCACATTATATAAGGACGATTATCGACGAATTGACGCGCATCGCGTCCCACCTCTTGGGCTGGGGCTGTATGGCGATGGATATGGGGTCGATAACGGCATTCGTTTACGGGATGCGCGACCGCGAAAAAATTATGGATATTTTTGAAGAAACCTGCGGCGGTCGTCTGATGGCGAATTACAGCGTGATTGGCGGCGTGATGCAGGATATTCACCCGAATTTCCAAAAGCGCGTGAAGGATTTTATCCCCTATATGCGCAAGATGCTGAAAGAATACCACCTGCTGTTTACGGGCAACCCAATTGCTCGCGGACGGATGGACGGAATCGGCTATCTGAGCAAGGAGCACGCGATTTCGCTGGGCGCAACCGGTCCCACAGGGCGCGCATCGGGCTGGAGCAACGACGTGCGCAAGATTGAGCCGTATGCCGCCTACCGCCACGCCGATTTCAAAGAAATGTTGCGCACCGATGGGCTGACGTTCGACCGCTATATCATCCGTTTGGACGAAGTGGAAGAGTCGCTAAAAATCCTCGAACAGTTGATAGACAACATACCGGGCGGCGCATACGCCGCTAAGACAAAGGCGATTATCAAATTGCCCGAAGGCGAATTTCGTCAGCGCGTGGAAGCCGCCCGCGGCGAATTTGATGTCTATATCAACAGTCGGGGCGATAAATACCCCTACCGCGTGAAGTTCCGCTCCCCCTGTATGACGCTGGTGAACACCCTCGCGCACATCGCGCCGGGCACGAAGGTGGCGGATTTGATTATGTTGGGAGGCTCATTGGATTATGTTGTACCGTGTATAGATAGATAAAAAGATATGTTTCATTTTAGTGTAGTTACAAATTGGATAGACGAATTCCTACGGGCATATTTGCCGGACGTGTGGGTGCTTTTGATTGAATATGTGCTGATTGGTGCCGTCATTTTGGGCGTGTATGCTGTGTTGGCACTTGTGCTGATTTATTTAGAGCGCAAAATTTGCGCCTTTTTCCAATGTCGGCTTGGTCCCACGCGCGTGGGTCCTTGGGGGCTGCTGCAACCGGTGGCGGATGTGGTCAAAATCTTGTTGAAAGAGTTGATTAAGATTAACCGCGTTGACCCGCTTTTGTTCCGTTTGGCGGGGTTCTTGGTGATTATTGCGTCGATTTGCACGTTTGGCGCGCTGCCTTTCGACGAGGGGTTGCTGGTTGTGGACTTCAATATTGGGGTTTTCTACCTCTTGGCGGTGTCGTCGCTGGGTGTGGTCGGGATTTTGATGGCGGGTTGGGCTTCCAACAACAAATATACGATGATTGGCGCGATGCGTTCGGGCGCGCAGTTGATTTCCTACGAACTGTCGTGCGGGCTGGCGATGATGACCATTGTGATGCTGTCGGGCAGTTTGCAGTTGTCCGAGATAGTGTTGCAGCAGTCCGAGACGTGGAATATCTGGCGCGGCGGCATTCCGGCGTGTATCGCGTTTGTGATATAC
>BNTU01000060.1 GCA_025996835.1 Bacteroidia bacterium | reverse complement strand
GGAACAAGTTTGTGAGTTGCGAATGGTTTCACAACACCGACCACGGTTGGGAAAAAGTCAAACCTGACGGCGTGTTTTATTCAGTCGGTGGTGCCCGCAGCGACATTTTGGACACCATCTACGAGTACAAAGCCACCCTCCATACCGATGACGGGCGCACATTGCACACTTGTCCGCGCCGCATAATACTGATTTACCCACCAGCGGCGGCACTTTCCGCCCCCGCACCGACAGTGAAAGCCTACCCCAATCCGGTGACAGGCGGCAATGCCATCACCATCGAAGGCATCCCGGAAGCAGTAAACAGCATCGCAGTCCACGATTTTGTCGGTCGTTTGCACAGCAAACATCCCCTACAAGCAGAGCACGCCCCGCTTCAACAAATACCGATGCCGACAGGAAGAGGCATCTATTTCGTCAAAGTGGGTGAGGTAACGCTAAAAGTGCTGGTGGAATGAAGAATAGTTATGAGTTATGAGTTATGAGTTTTTTTTCGTACCTTTGCACCGCAATATGGTTTTAGTATCATCTATAAAATTTAAAAATATGAAAAAGATTGTATTTAGTATTTTGTTTGCGGCTACGCTGATGGGGGCTGCAAATGTGCAGGCGCAAAAATACGCCTTGATTGACATGGAATATATTTTGAAAAATATTCCGGCTTATGAGGTGGCTAACGAGCAATTGACCACGATTACCAAGCGTTGGCAAGAGGAGGTGGACAAGGTGCAGAAAGAGGCTCAGGATTTGTACAAGAAGTTTCAAGCCGATTTGGTGTTTCTTTCGCCCGAGATGAAAACCAAGCAGGAAACGGAAATTGTGTCAAAAGAACAGGAAGCGCAAGATCTGAAACGCAAGTATTTCGGTACGGACGGCGAACTTATCAAAAAGCGCGAGAGCCTCATCAAACCCATTCAGGACGAGATTTATCAGGCGGTGAAAGACATCTCAACCGCCAAGGGCTACACCACGATAGTGGACAGAGCCTCTGCGATGAGCATCATTTACGCATCGCCGCAAATTGACATCAGCAATGATGTGCTCACAAAATTAGGTTTTTCAAAATAGTAGATAACAATTAAATAAATAAAGAATATGTTAAAAAGAACAGTATTAGTTGCCCTCTTTGCGCTCCCGGTGGGCGCGATTGCGCAAGACAGAATCGCGTATTTCAACTCGCAGGAAGTGATGATAGCATTGCCTGACTACAAGCTGGCGTTGGATTCGCTCCAAAAAGAGCAGGATGCCATTAAGTCCGAGTTGCTCATTTTGCAGGACGAGTACGACAAAAAGTACAAAGCATTCATGAATGAAGGCGAAAAATTGGTTGAAAGCATCAAAATTCGGCGGATGCAAGAGATCAAAGACATCGAAGAACGGGCGGGGTTGTTTCAGGAGCAATCGCAACAACGCTTGTCGGAGCTGCAAGCCAACCTTTTCAGACCAATTCAAGAGAAGGTGCGTGCGGCTTTGCAGGATGTGGGTGCAGAAAGCAATTTTACTTACATCTTGGAGTCTGCTCCGCTGTTGTATGTGAACCCATCGGCAACAGATGCTACGCCGCTGGTTAAGAAGAAGTTAGGCATATAAACGCTCCCATCGGCATATTCGATTCCGGCTACGGTGGTCTCACCATTTTTGAGAAAATACGTCAGCGGTTGCCCAAGTACGACTATCTGTATCTGGGCGACAATGCACGTGCGCCTTACGGAACGCGCTCGTTTGAAGTGGTTTACGAATTTACGCTACAGGCAGTTCGCACTCTCTTTGACGAGGGTTGTCCGTTAGTGATTTTGGCGTGCAACACGGCATCGGCAAAGGCTCTGCGCACCATTCAGCAACGCGATTTACCACAGTTGAATACGCAGGGCGATGTGCAACGGCGTGTTTTGGGGGTCATCCGCCCAACGGTCGAATGTGTAGGAAACCTCACTCGAACCCGTCATGTAGGCATATTTGCCACCCCCGGCACCATTTTGTCGGAATCCTACCCGCTGGAAATTGCTAAATTATTCCCCGACATCACCGTCACGGGCGAAGCCTGCCCGATGTGGGTGCCTTTCGTGGAAAACGGCGAAGCCGAATCGGACGGCGTGGACTACTATGTGCGCCTTTACATCGAACGATTGCTCCTCAAAGACCCAAAAATTGATGCCATTATTCTTGGTTGCACACATTACCCCCTGCTGGAAAGGAAAATCAAGCAATTTTTGCCCCCCGGCATCAATTTAATCGCGCAAGGCAACTATGTAGCCGACAGCCTCGCCGATTATTTGCAACGCCATCACGAAATAGAGCGTAATTGTTCGCAAAATAGCACGGCAACTTTCCTCACAACCGAGTCTGAAGTGGATTTTTCCCGCATGGCAAGCGTTTTCCTGAAAGACAACATCCGGGCGCATCGCATCACACTGAAATGAACGATGCCCTCTTGAAAAAAGTGCCTTCTTGGGCGAATATTGACGGCTTGCAAATGCCTCCACGCTTGGCGTTGGAGCAATGCTCGTCTGAAGCAACGGCACGCTACAAAAGTCAGTTACCGGTTTTCAGTTACCGGTTACCCAATGGAGTGTTGGTGGATTTGACGGGGGGATTTGGGGTGGATACTGCTTTTATGTCGGTGAATTTTTCGGAGGTTGATTATGTTGAGCACGATGCTGATTTAGCCGCCATTGCCGCGCACAATTTTGCGGTTTTAGGATTGCCTGTTCGCACCCACATGGCGGATGCGGTAGAATATTTGCGGGCGATGCAGCCTGTGGATTGCATTTATATTGACCCTGCGCGGCGCGATGGTGGTGGTAAGAAGTTGATGTGCATTGCTGATTGCAGTCCTGATGTTGCTAAAATGCAGGATTTGTTGTTGGAAAAGGCACAGAGCGTCTTGATAAAACTCTCCCCGATGCTTGATATTTCGGCGGCGTTGAAAGACTTGAAGTCTATGGCTGAAATTCATGTTGTGAGTGTTGATAATGAGTGTAAGGAGTTGCTTTTTTTGCTGAAACGCGATTTTAGTGGTGAGCCTTTGGTTGTTTGTGCTAATATTAAGGGGGCTAAAACGCATGCGGTGTCGTTTTTGTATTCGGAAGAGCAGCAGACGATTGTGCGCTATTGCGCTGTTATTAAAAAATACCTCTACGAGCCCAATGTTGCCATCCTGAAAGCGGGCTTTTTCAAAGGAATTGCTGCCCGCTGCAATGTGGAAAAATTGCATCCTAACAGCCACCTCTATACTTCTGACGAATTAATTGCCGATTTTCCCGGACGCATTTTTGAAGTCGAAGCGCAGGCTAAATCGCTATCCAAAAACAGTTTGCGAGAATTTTTGTCCGGTATAACGGAAGCCAACATCACCACCCGCAATTTTTCGATGTCCACCGCCGATTTGCGCCAAAAACTCCGCCTCAAAGAGGGTGGGGGAGTGTATCTGTTTGGCACCACCATTGGGAAGAAGGCGGTGTTGATTAAGACGAAGAAAGTTTTAACCGATTTCTTAACCGATTTTTCGATTCACCACCAAGCAGAGCAGTAACCCGCACAATGCCCCGACTCCATCGAAGAGAAAGTCGAACCAATCGCCTGTGCGAAAGTCTGAAAACGATTGCAAAATTTCAACAAAGCCGCCGAACAGTAGCGGGAAAACGAACGAACCCCAGACAATTCGCTGCAGACCGATTTTCTGCTTCAACCGGTTGGTATTGTCAAAAAACACCACCCCCGACGCACCCAAAAACATGAGCACGTGCACCAATTTGTCAAAATCCGTCATCGGAAGTGTCGGTGTCTTCGGCATTGGCATCAAACAAATCACCAATATCACCACACTCAGCACAATTGCCGTTGCATATTTTTTCAAAAAAATCATCATTTGTCGTCTTTTAGGTTGTTTGCCAAACTGCTGGCTCCGATTCGGAACAATTCCGGTGTCAGCCACTCCGTGCCCAGCACCTCTTTCACAATCGTGTAAAAATCAATGGCTTCCTTTGCAGAACGCACGCCGCCTGCAATTTTGATGCCTATCTTTTTGTTGTTCAAGGTGTTGTATTCTTTGATGGTTTCGCACATCGTGAATACCGCTTCGGCTGTGGCTCCCGGATACACTTTTCCGGTGGATGTTTTGATGAAATCCGCGCCCGAATACATTGCCAAAATCGCCGCTTTTTTGATATTGATTGGGGTTTGCAGCAAGCCCGTTTCCAAAATCACTTTCAGCGTGACATCGCCGCAGACCGCCTTAATTTCGCTGATGCCATCGCAAACGGCTTCGTAATCATCCGCCAAAAATTGCCCGCAATCGAGCACAATATCTATTTCGTCTGCGCCATCGGCAATTGCCAGCGACACCTCCGCAATTTTTATTTCCATAAACGTCTGCGAAGCCGGAAAACCACCGGCAACCGAAACTATCCGCACAGGCATTTGCAACGTGTCTTTTACGGTTGCTACAAAATTGGGATACACGCAAATGCCCGCCACATTTTTGATGCCGGCTTTGGCACTGTCAAAATTATTCACACTTTCGACCAATTTGAAGATGGTTTCCTCCGAATCTTCCGTCCCCAACGAGGTCAAATCAATGCAGGAATACAGAAATTTCAACACCTCTGCCGTATGATTTTCGGCAGATTTCCCGATGAATGCGGCGATTTTTGAGCCAATAACCGCCTCTTTCAAATTCAAATCAAACTGACTAAAAATTTTTTCGTATTTGTCCATTTTTTTTCGCTATCGACTGCAAAGGTAGTAAAAAAAAATGCCGTGCATGACATTTATTTGGAAAAAAAAAAGAAAAAATCATATTATTAAAAAATTTTTACTACTTTTGCAGAATTATTTTAAAAGTCAATAATTTTATAACAATATTAAAAAGTAAAAGTGTATGAAAAAGATGAGAAATGTGTTCTTGCTATCAGTAGCGATGCTGCTGGTTGCCTCTTGTGGCTGCGGCAACAATTGTGAAAAAAACATCGGGCTTCAGATGTATTCCCTGCGCGGGAGTATCCATGATGCAACGGTGGGGATTGATTCGGTGATTGCCATAATTGGAAAGGCAGGCTACAAGTATGTGGAATCTGCAAGTTATGACGACGGCAAAATCTACGGAATGCCGCCCGAAGAGTTTAAGGCAAAGATTGAGGCTGCCGGAATGACGGCTTTGTCGTGCCATGTGGGTAAAAATATGGAAGCCGACATGGGTCCGGTCTGGGCATGGTGGGACAAATGTATTGCCACCCACAAAGCGGCAGGGATGAAGTACATTGTGGTGCCTTCGATGCCTACCCCCGACACGTTGGAAGGCTTGCAAGCCTACTGCGACTACTTCAACGGGATTGGCGAAAAATGCGCTGCCGCCGGTCTGAAATTCGGCTATCACAACCACGCTTTCGAGTTTGAAAAAGTCTATGACGATGGCACGGTGATGTATGATTACATGGTTCAGAACACCAATCCGGCGAATGTTGTCTTTGAATTGGACGTGTATTGGAGCCAAAAAGGCAACCGTAAGGCAGCCGATTTGTTCAAACAATACCCCGGACGCTTCGAATTGCTTCATGTGAAAGACGAAAAAGGATTGGGCAGAAGTGGTTATATGGACTTCGAAGAGTTGTTTAACAACATTGATTCTTCCACAAAATACCTTATTGTGGAGGTTGAGAAGTATGATTTACCGGAAATGGAATCCGTCAAAGCCAGTTTGGATTATCTGAATGAATCTGCTTTTGTGAAAGCGGATTATTCCAAATAGAAAATAAAGAGTTATTATTATAAATTAAATTTAAAATAAATTAAGTATTATGTCAGATTCAATGTCAAGAAGGGACTTCCTTCAAAAAGGCAGTTTAGCTGCCGCCGGATTGACGATTCTTCCGAGTTTCGTGATGGGCAAAAATCTTAGTGGAGTAACAGCTCCAAGTGATAAACTGAATATCGCTGCTATTGGTATCGGCGGTATGGGCAACGCAAACATCAAAGCGGTGAAGGGTACGGAAAATATCGTAGCCTTGTGCGATGTGGATTGGAAATACGCTGCCGGCGTGTTCAAAGAAAATCCCAACGCGAAGCAGTACAAAGACTGGCGCAAGATGTATGACGAAATAGGCAAAAGCATCGATGCCGTCATCGTGGCTACTGCCGACCATACACACGCGGCTATTGCTGCCACCGCCATCACCATGGGCAAGCACGCGTATGTTCAAAAACCGTTGACACACTCGGTTTACGAATCGCGCCTGCTGACGAAATTAGCCGCAAAGCACAGAGTGGCTACCCAAATGGGTAATCAGGGCGCATCGGGCTCAGGCGTTCGCCAAATTTGCGACTGGATTGCTGCCGGCGAAATCGGCGAAGTACGTCGTGTGGATTGCGCTACCAACCGTCCTATCTGGCCGCAAGGTTTGAATACTCCTTCGCAAGGTCATTGGGTTCCCGATACCTTGGATTGGGATTTGTTTACCGGTCCGGCAAAATTGGTTCCTTACAACGCGATTTATCATCCCTGGAACTGGCGCGGCTGGTGGAATTACGGAACCGGCGCATTGGGCGATATGGCTTGCCACATCATGCACCCGATTTTCAAAGGATTACAATTAGGTTATCCGACAAAAGTACAAGGAAGTTCAACTTTATTATTGACCGATTGCGCTCCTACGGCACAAAGCGTACGCTTAACGTTCCCCGAACGTCCCGCAAAAGGCATTAAGAATTTGAAAAAATTCCCCGAAGTGGAAATCTATTGGACAGACGGCGGTATCCGTCCGTTGTTGCCGAAAGGTTTCCCGGCAGATAAACGATTAGATGATGGTGGTCCGGTGATTTTCCACGGTAGCAAAGACACTTTGATTTGCAGCTGCTACGGCGGTGACCCCTGGTTGCTTTCAGGCAGAACACCAAACGTTCCGAAAACGCAACGCGAAGTCACTCTTTCTCACGAAATGGATTGGGTACGTGCTTGTAAAGAAAGTCCCGACTCGCGAGTGCAATCGACTTCCGATTTTAGCGAAGCAGGTCCTTTCAACGAAATGGTGGTAATGGGCGTGTTGGCTGTTCGTTTGCAATCCTTGAACAGAGAATTACTTTGGGATGGTCCGAATATGCAATTCACCAACATTCCGGCAGATGCAACCATTCGCACCGTTGTTGAAGACCAATTCTCCATCAAAGATGGTCACCCGACGTTCAATCAAATCAGGACAGACCCGGTAAACGCACAAGCATTTGCCGCCGAACTTATCAGTCATAAGTATCGTGCAGGCTGGTCGTTGCCGGAAATGCCGAAGTAATTAAGAATTAAAAATTAAAAATTATACAAGATGAAAAAGTTAAATTATTTATTGGTAGGGTTGCTGGCTGTTGCAACATTGACGACGGCTTGCAAGAAAAAAGCGGCAGCAGATGCCGCAGAAGCAACAGAAGAAGCTACATGTTGTAGCAAGTGTGAAACGGAAGTTCCGGAAGCCAACGGCGTTCCGGCGTATGTGGTCATCAACAAGCCACAAGTCAATCTGGATGAGTTTGCGAAGGACGCCGAGGGTTTCATTACCCTGTTCGACGGCAAATCTTTCAAAGGCTGGAGAGGCTATGGCAAGAGTGAAATGCCCGCGCGTTGGGTCATCGAAGACGGTGCCATCAAATTCAGCAAATCCGGCGGCGGCGAAGCGCAGGAGGCTGATGGCGGCGACATCATGTTTGACTACAAATTCAAAAATTTTCAGTTGACTTTCGACTGGAAAGTGGCGAAAGGCTCCAATTCAGGTGTCTTCTTCCTGGCGCAGGAAATCAAGGGGCAACCCATCTACATTTCTTCGCCGGAGTACCAGATTTTGGACAACGACAATCACCCCGATGCGCTGTTGGGCGAAAAAAGCAACCGCAAATCGGCTTCGTTGTACGACATGATTCCGGCTGTTCCGCAAAATGCCAAGCCGTTTGGCGAATGGAACACGGGTGGCATCATCGTTTACAAGGGCTCCGTTACGCACAAACAAAACGGTGCCAACGTGGTCGAATACCATCTCTGGACACCCCAATGGAAAGAACTGCTGCAAAAAAGCAAATTCAGCCAAGAAAAATGGCCGCTCGCTTTTGAACTGCTCAACAACTTGGGCGGAGCCAACCGCGAAGGCTACATCGGCTTGCAAGACCATGGCGATGATGTGTGGTATCGGAATATCCGCATTAAGATTTTGGAGTGAAGCCGGGTTTTGAATTGTGGTTTGTCTGAACCACGATTTTAATTTGTCTGAACCACGATTTTCACAAGATTAAGAAGATTTACAAGATTATTCCATATCTTCTTGGTAATCTTCTTAATCTTGTGAAAATCGTGGTTCAGACAAAATCGTGGTTCAGACAATTCATGGTTCAGACTCCGTTCCGTTCACACAATGGAAACAATCCGCAACTTTCGCATTTGGGTTTGCGGGCGATGCAGACGTAGCGACCGTGCAAAATCAGCCAATGATGGGCTACAGACCAGTATTTTTTCGGGATATAGTTGGTGAGTTCGCGCTCCGTTTCCAATGGTGTTTTGGAATTGTTGGTGAGACCGATGCGATTGGCAACGCGAAAAACGTGCGTATCTACCGCCAATGCAGGCACGTCAAAGGCGACTGAAGCAACCACATTGGCTGTCTTTTTGCCTACGCCGGGGAGCGTTTGGAGTTCGGTGATGGTGCCCGGCACCTTGCCACCGTAGTCTGCAACCAATTTTTGCGCCATACCGACTAAATGCTTCGCTTTGCTGTTGGGATAAGTCGCCGTTCTGATGTATTCAAAAATCGTTTCGGGATTGGAAGCCGCCAGCACTTCGGGCGTCGGGAAGTCGCGAAACAGGGGTGGCGTGATGATGTTTATGCGCTTGTCAGTACATTGCGCCGCCAAAATGGTAGCAATCAGCAGTTGAAATGCGTTTTCATAATGCAGTTCGCTTTTTGGAAGCGGCATCTGCGTTTCAAACCATTCAATTACTTTCTTATATTGTTCTTTTTTTGTCATCTTTTTTATCTGTCATTGCGGGCTTGACCCGCAATCCCCCGCTATACATTGCTTTGTTGCCCAACATTCGGCTCTCTTTCAGGGGATTGCGGGTCAAGCCCGCAATGACGATTAAGAAGCAGCTTCAAACTGTCTCAAAAATCGCACATCATTTTCGGAGAACATGCGGAGGTCTTTTACTTGATATTTCAGGTTGGTGATGCGTTCGATGCCCATTCCGAGGGCGTAGCCTGAATATATTTTGCTGTCGATGCCGCAATTTTCCAATACATTGGGGTCAACCATGCCGCAGCCGAGAATTTCCACCCAGCCGGTGTGTTTGCAGAAAGGACAACCTTTGCCGCCGCAGAGGTTGCAACTGATGTCCATTTCCGCGCTTGGCTCGGTGAAGGGGAAAAAGGAGGGGCGCAGGCGAATTTTCGTGTCCGCACCAAACATTTCTTTCGCAAAAAACATCAACACCTGCTTCAAATCGGCGAAAGACACGTTTTTGTCGATGTAGAGGGCTTCCACCTGGTGAAAAAAGCAGTGCGCGCGGTACGAAATCGCCTCGTTGCGATAGACGCGCCCCGGACAAATGATGCGAATTGGCGGCGGAGTCTTCTCCATCACGCGCGTTTGAACCGACGAGGTATGTGTCCTGAGCAGCGAGTCGGCACCGTGCTGTACAAAAAAAGTGTCCTGCATATCGCGTGCGGGGTGGTCTTCGGCAAAATTCAGCGAGCCGAACACATGCCAATCGTCCTCTATTTCGGGACCCTCGGCAATCGAAAAGCCCAAACGCGCAAAGATGGTTTCAATTTCGTGCTTCACTATGGACAGGGGGTGGCGCGTTCCCACGTGATAGGGATGCGCGGTGCGGGTCAAATCGAGTTCGGAGCCGGCATCGCTGTGGTCTTCGAGGCTCTCTTTCAGGGCGTTGAATTTATCCTGCGCTTCTGTTTTCAGCACATTGAGGCGTTGCCCGATTTCGCGTTTTTGCTCGGCAGCCACCTGCCGAAAATCGTCCATCAGAGCCGACACAGCCCCTTTTTTGCTCAAATATTTGAGGCGCAGTTGCTCCAATTCGTCCGCATTGTGCGCAGTCAAATCCCTGATTTCATCCAAAAGTGCATTAATTTTATTTATCATATACTCTTATTTTTTCGGGTTGGGACGTTATTAGCGTTTTTATTTGTGATCCGGTTGGGATTCGAACCCAAGACCCACAGCTTAGAAGGCTGTTGCTCTGATCCAACTGAGCTACCGGACCCTTTTTTTGCGATTTGCGGGTGCAAAGTTACGAAAAAATTCCGAAAAAGATGTACCTTTGTGCGATTTTATGGCACGATGATTGACAACACGACTTTTCAAAATAAAACGGCGGCATACTATACTTTGGGGTGCAAGCTCAATTTTGCGGAAATTTCCGACTTGGGCAAGCAACTCTCTGAACAGGGTATTCGGAAGGTGCGGGCGGGCGAATCGGCTGACATCTGCATCGTCAATACCTGCTCTGTGACGGAATTGGCGGACAAAAAATGCCGCCAAACCATTCGCCGCATCCGCAAGGAACATCCCAACGCCTTTTTGGTCGTCACGGGTTGCTATGCACAACTCAAACCGGAGGAAGTGGCTGCTGTTGAGGGGGTTGACCTCGTGGTGGGTGCCAATCAAAAAATGGATATTTTGGATTATATCGCTGCTCACCCCCTTGAAGGGGTTGGGGGTGTTTCCAAAATCAACGTACTACCGACCCGCGAGATGGAAAAATTTGTGCCGTCGTGCTCGGAAGACGACCGCACGCGGCATTTTCTCAAAGTGCAGGACGGGTGCGATTATTATTGCAGCTATTGCACCATCCCCTTTGCGCGGGGCAAAAGTCGCAACGGTGCGATTGCCGATTTGGTGCGCCAAGCGGAGCAGGTTGCCGCCTGCGGCGGCAAAGAAATCGTTCTCACAGGGGTCAATATCGGCGATTTTGGCAAAACCACCGGCGAACAGTTTATTGATTTGTTGCGGGCGTTGGACAATGTGGAGGGCATCGCCCGTTTTCGCATTTCGTCTATCGAGCCTAATTTATTGACGGACGAGATAATAGCGTTTGTAGCTCATTCCAAGCGGTTTGCGCCGCATTTTCACATCCCGTTGCAATCGGGTTCGGATGCGGTGTTGAAATTGATGCGCCGCCGCTACGACACGGCTTTTTTTCGTGCGAAAATCGAGAAAATCTACGAACTTCTGCCAAATTGTTTCACAGGTATTGACGTAATCGTGGGTATGCGGGGCGAAACGGCGGAATTATTTCAAGAAACAGTTGATTTTTTGACCGCTTTGCCGTTTTCGCAACTCCATGTGTTTTCTTATTCCGAACGCTCCGGCACCAAGGCGTTAGACATCGAACCGGTCGTGTCGCCGCAAGATAAACAGCAGCGCAGCAACCAATTACTCGAACTCTCCGCCGAAAAACGCCGCGCTTTTTACCGCTATCAGCAAGGCACCACACACCATGTTTTGTTTGAACAAGCCCGCAAAGGCAACCAAATGCACGGCTTCACCGAAAATTATCTGCAAGTAGAAGCCCCCTACCGCTCCGAATGGGCAAATGAATTGCGCGAAGTGGCTTTGAATCAATTGAATACAGATGAAACAGCATTCGTAACTTCATGACGGCAGGAGAACGCTAATTACAAATTAAATCCTGAAACGTTCACTACCGGTTTTTCTCCGCGAGTATCGCTGTCATACAATTTCATTGTAATGATTTTTTCTTCTCCGGGCATTAAAAACACGTAGTTGTCACTGAAAAATACCGGCAAAATGCGTTCGGTGCTTTTTGCTCCTTCCACTTTCAGGCGTACCATCAAAGCCGGTGTTTGCGTGTCGTTCTTCAATGTGGTGGTCAAGTGCCATTCTTTGCCGGATTTGTTTGCTGTTGTTTTCACCGTCAGTTTTGTTTTCGGTAGTTGCAACAGTGATTGATAGTTACCTTCTTCCTTTCCTTTCCAATAGAAGTTGTCGGAAAGCAATTTTCCGTTTTCCGTCAGAGTGAGTTTGATGAAATAGGTATTCGACAGGCTTGCCGGCAGTTCGAGCGGAAAACAAGCCACTGTCGCGTCTTCCTTAATGTCAAAAGTGGTTTCTTTTTCCCATTGCACCGCGCCATCCTGATTGATGAGTTGGGCTTTTGCTACGACGCCTTTGCGGTCGCGTGCGTGATAATTCACCACTTCGATATTATCCCGCACCGGATTGTATTGTATGTGAATAGGCTCAGAGGCTTTTTTGGAGCCAAAATAGCCGCCGGTTGGGTCAAAATAATAATCGTAGGTTTGCCATACCATAGACGGCCATGCCGGATGGCTCATCCACAACAACATACCGCGGCGATGTTCGCTACGTCCCTCAAAGATAGCCCGATAGCCATCGTAATTAATCCATTGCGCCCATTCGGAAAATTGCTTGACATCTTTCGGTTTGCCAAAGGCTTTTTCGATGATGCCGTTGAACGAAGCCGTAGATTGGGCACTGGTCAAGGTGTAATCGTGCATTCCCCATTGGGGGTTGGGCGTTTCGGTTGTGTTTTGAAACAGCGCGTCGGGGCTGAACGTTTGCACCAAACTTTCGTAGTTCATCACGTTGGGCATACCGCGTTCGCTGTGGAATTTGTCGTGTCCGTAGGTCTGAAAATATTCCTTTGCAGGCAAAGCACGGTAAGGACCGCCGCCATTTACCACGCCTCCTGCCGAACTGGAAATGTAATGGATGCCCGGATGCAACTGCGGAATCACTTTGCGCAAATAATTATCAATTGCGTCAGGCGGATTGCCTTCGTTGCGCCCCACATAAATGCCGATAGACGGGTGGTTGCGTATCCGCTTGATATAATCCTGTGCATTGTTGCTGAACAAATCGGTGTAAGCAGGGTTGGGACCGTCCCAGGGATTTGCCAGCCAAAAGTCTTGCCAAACCACTAAGCCGTGCCGGTCGCAAGCCTCATAAAATTCTTCGTCGCCAATTTGACCCACCCAGTCGCGAATCATCGTAAAGTTCATATCGGCGTGATACGCAACGGCAATGTCGTATTCGCGTCCGCGGTAATTCAAGTTGGATTCGCCAAAGCCCCAGTTGCCGCCAAAGCCAATGAAACGCCGACCGTTGATGTACAAACTTAACCGCTTGGGGTCGTCGCCGTAGGGCGATGGCACACCGCTTGGCACGTAGTCATCTTCGCTGAATGTCATTTGGCGAACACCCGATTTGAATTGAGCGGCATCGCTTATTTGCCCGTTTGCCTCGAAACTCAATTGCACATCGTACAAATGGGGCACTCCGTATCCTCGTGGCCACCAGAGTTTTGGATTTTGCAAAGCCAAAGCAGGATGGGTTGTCGGGTCTAAATTGACCACTTTCGTTTCGGCAGCAGCCAAAGTTATGGCTTGTTCAAATTGCGCGTCGCCAAAAGCACCTTTCAATTTGCCGCTCACTTCCGTGTCCGAATGATTGACCAGAGTAACCTCCACCAATACTTTTGCCGAAGTGGTGTCAGGCAAAGGAAGTTCGGTGCGTACAAACGGATTTTCGAGCGTTACCGCGCCGGTGTGCGTCAGGAATACATCGTTCCAGATACCAATGTTTCGCCCGCGCACCGTTGGAATCCAGTCCCACCCGATAGAGGCGTGAAACGTAGGATTGTCGGCACCCAAGATACCGCCGTTTTGGTCGTGGCTAAAAGCATTGGGCTCTTTCACCGCCCCTTGATGGTTATTCTTAACGATTTCAACGGCAAGCACATTCTTTCCCTTGACCACCACGTCGGTGATATTGAATTTACCGCGCATAAATCCGCCGTCCACGTTGCCTATTTTCGTACCGTTCAAAAAGACATTGGCTTTCCAGTTGATGCCGTCAAAATTGAGGAATACATTGCCATCGGCGAAGTCGGCAGGCAGCGTAAATTCATTACGGTACCAGAAATTGGAATAGAAAAACGACTCGGAAATATTCAAAATATCGTCTGCATAATTAGGGTTGGGCACCGCGCCAATATTGATATAACTCGATAATACGGTGCCGGGCACAGTGGCAACAACCCAATCATTTACGTTGAAATCGGAGGAAATCTCCTCACCGCCTACATTTACTTCGGATGCTCGTTGCAGTTTCCAATTGCCGCCGCTCAAATATTTGTGATTGCCCTTTACCTTCGGCTCGGCGTGCGGACGAGCCGCCAAACCGCCTTTGCCATACACTTTCAGTTCGCTCAAAACGTACGGAAGATTGTTTTCAGAAGCCGTCATCAGCACGCGAACGTAGCGTCCTTTAACGGATTTGTCCAGCGCTATCTCATCTGTTTTTTCACTTCCGCCCGGCAAGGCAACAACATTCGTCCACGTTTTGGCATCATCAGAAGTTTGAATACTTCCGGCTGTGGCTTTATTCACCCAATGCAAATTGATTTTGTCGAAAGTCGCCGATGCACCTAAATCAACATACACCCATTCTTCGCCAATTCCTGCGCTTTTCCATACGCTATTGAAATGATAAGAGGGTAGCACAACCAACAATTCACCGTTTTTGTAAAAATCCCAATCGGTGAAATCCCAGTTTGACGCACTCGGCACTTTCAAACTGATTTTGTAATGCGCATAATTCACCGCTTGTTTCAAAACGATTTCATACTTTAGATTACGGATAATAGTAGGCTCGTTTTTATCGGAAGGCGCGCCGGGGCGTTCTGTTCCAATCATTTCTCCGCCTTTTTTCTGATTAAGAACATTCCAATCTGTTCCATCATTGGAGCCGTAACATGCTATCTCGTAACCTTTTGCCTTTGTGGCTTCCAAAGTTACGCGCCCCGACAGCACGATTTTGTCAACGGAGATATCCAAATGATTCAAATCCAATTGCAGATAAACATCCGTTCCGTCCACCACGTATTTTGAATCGCTTTTTCCATCGAACAACCATTCGCGTTCGTGTTTTTTCAAATCGCCGTTTTGCGTGGAAACATTGATGGTTGCCGGTTCCGAAGACGAAACAATGCCGTCCGTAACTAATTGAGCCGTCAAATTATAGTCATAACTTGAAGAGTGGTAAGCACTTTTCAACTCAGCCACATTCCGGTAGGTCGAATTGTCGGCGACCAATTCCGGAGCATACGTTTCAGCGGGATTTCCCGGATACACGCCAATCCCGCGAGTGTAAGCGTCCGATTTTGAACTGCATCCCGTCAACAGGAGTGAGCCAATCAGTCCCGTTGAGGCGATAAATAATTGCTTTTTTTTCATTTTTTTATCTGTTATTTTTATTTATATTCTAATTTCCAATACGCTTGTTAATTGTGCCTGTCCATTGTAACTAAAATTTCCCTTAATAAAGACCGAAACAAAACTCATGGCGGGCAACTGCACTTCCAAACTGCCATCAGGCAAGGATTTATACGTACGCACTTCTTCCATCCCTTGCGCTTGATTCGTTACATACACTTTTATGGCGGCTTTGCCTGTCGGCAATCCTTTGATAACGGCACTTCGGGCAGCACCATTATTCACGGCGTGCACCACATATTCGTTCCGGGCAATGTTGCCAAAGGCGGCGGTGTTCACTTCTTTTTTGCTGCTGCTCACAGGAAAGGCAAATGCCTGTTCGGGGGTGCTTGCCAACTGTTTGAGGTTCCAAAAACGCTGTGTCGGGTGCAATGCGCCTTCCGAGCCATAAACGCCTGCGCCCCAGAGGAGGGAATAGTCGGAGGTGAGTTGCCATTGCAAAATGCTTTGCGGCTGGCAGATAGCGGCAATGCGCACGTAGAGATTAATCTCGTACAAGGCAAAGGTAGATTCTTTGAATATCTGCGGATATACCCACGCAGCGGCATCGGTGCTGCCTTCGCCCACGAGCAACGGAACGTTCAACTTGCGGGAAGCCGCTGCCCATTTCTCCAAAGTGGCATCGTCGCAACCGCGCCACGAGTGGAACGAAACGGCGGCAATATAAGGATGTGTTTCGGGGTCACGCATCGCAGGGAAAATAAATTCATACGTAGTGGCATCGGAATTGTCGCCCAAAAGCATCTTGGTACTCAGTCCTTTGTTCGCCATATAGCCACCCAAACCTTTGATAAACTCCGCGTGCTCTTCGGGCGTATGCAATACATCAATGCCGATGTCGGACTCGTTGAAAGAAAATGCCGCCGCCTCTACGCCATAGAGTTTTTTGAGTGCCAACAAATAGTCCGTGAGCGACTTATAGACCTGTTGCGCCTTCCGGGGGTCTAAGCGAAACGCCTGCACACCGCCTCTGCGGGGATAGTCTTCGGGCTTACCGTCAATCGCCCAAGCGGGTGGAAACCAAGCACTTACGATGACGGGCATACCGAGCCTTTTCAACCGTTGCGCCATATTCATTGCGGCTTTTACGCGCTCATCAAGTTTGCCGGCTAAGGCATCCGCCAAAGGATTGCCGTGTGCGTCGGGCTGCCAACTGCGCCAAGGCATCTCCACGCGACCGTAAGCCACGCGCAGGCTATCCAAGCAATAATCAATCACTTGCGGGTCAACAGCGGGGTTTTGCAGGCGGAAGTTACCCCCTAATCCCAAGAACTCACGTCCGGGTTTATCTGTCGCCACCGTGATGGTTGCCGGTTCGTTGTCAATCATCCCCGAAGCGGTAATCTCAAAAGACAGATGCGCCTTTTGCCCTTTCTTTATCTTGCCTTTGGCAATGACAATGTCTTGTGAACCTGCCTTGTTGCCTATTTTGACAG
>BNTU01000059.1 GCA_025996835.1 Bacteroidia bacterium | reverse complement strand
CTGAAATTTTCTCTCTACATCGCCTCTTTTTCTCCTGTTGTTCCTGAATGTCGCCCCAAAATTTTCAAAAATCGGGCATAAAATTTTTCGGCAAAGTACCGCTTTTTTGGCTTGCGGATTTAAGGAATAATAATGATGGAGAGAAAGCTGCATACATAGAACGAAACGTCTATAACAGAGTAGTTTATGAAAATCAGAACATTGAAGAGGTCTGGCTTTTTGAAAAAGGAATAGTCCGGCTAATATTTAAAAAGACACAAGGAGCCTAAACTCCTTGCACTGGTGGCCGAGCCGCAGCACTGCCGTTTTATCTGCCGCAAAGGTACAACATTATTTTCAATTTACCAAATGTTGGCTAAATCTGGGTGCACGACAAATTTCCCTTTAAGCCAGTCTGCTACGCCGGAAGCTTGTACGGGGTTATCAAAATTACACCCCATACGGCATAGCCGTCAGGTTAAGGCTGAAAGCCTTGTAGCAATAGCGTAGGGCATCGCCCTACGGACAGGATATGGCATTGAATGCAAGCCCTGAAAGGGCGATAGCAACGGCTGATGCCCTTTCAGGGCGAAAACGAGAGGGAGAGGGCATCCTTCGTAGGGCGATGCCCTACGCTATTGCTCGAAGGCTTTCAGCCTTAACCTGACGGCTATGCCCCATACGGGGTGGTTCAAGATTGTATGGTCTTTTGCTAAAAAAGGGAGATTTGTCGTGCCCCCCAAAAAAACCACCAACACCTCAAAAAATCCCCAGCAGCAGCTTCTCCAGCTCTTTCCGAATAGCCTTGTCGGTGCCTGTGAAGTTGTTGGCTATCAGCACTATAGCATACTGCTTCTCTTCTTTTGTGATGTAGCCTGCATACGCCCTCACCCTGCCCATGCTGCCGCTTTTCAGTTGCGCGTGACCTTGTAATGGCGTGCCGCGCAGAAAACTTGCCACTGTGCCTTCAAGTCCGGCTTTGGGGAGGGAGGCTGTGAATGCCTCTGCTTGCTCTGATTTTGTTGCCATATATATCAGGAGGTTGCACAGAAAGGCGGTTGTCAGCTTGTTGGCGGCTGCCACGCCGTTGCCATCGTGCATCCAGAGCGATGAGGTGTTGATGCCCTTCTTTTTCCAATGTGCGTGTATCACTTGGATGCCCTTGCCTGCCGAGGAAAACACTTCGCCGTTTTGGGGCTTGTAGTGCAAACCAAGTGTCCGCAGCAGGGCTTCGGCATAGAGATTTTGGCTTTTCTCGTTAGTGATGCGTACAATTTGGCGCAGTGGGGGCGAATAGGTTGTGATAAGTTTTGTGCGGCTTTCCGGCATCTGCCGATTTGCCTCTGCCAATAGCCGATAACAGGTGGGGGTGCCCTCTATCGTCAGGCTACTATCCGCCGTCAGTTGTGTGTGGAGGTATTGAGCCATGTACAATGCGGGGTCGGGTATGTCGCCTCTCAGCAAATATGCCGATTTATTTGCGGGGACAACGCCATAGAGATAACGTTCGTTTGCGAATGGGGAGCCAATGATGAACGTACTGTCAGTAGCCACCGAGTCGGTCTTCAGGTAGTTGTGAAACCGCAAAGACGGGATAGGAGGCACGCAGGACACGATTTCGGGCTTACTCCCCACCACGCTGTCGGTATTGAGATAGAGTTGATACCGGTTGTCGAAAACGTTAAGTCCATAGCAGCCCGCACCGTAATGGCTGCCCATGTCTTCGCTCACCCATTTCATGGATATGCCCTCCGTATCAAAAATGCTCTCATCGGCTATCACAGAGCCGCATATCGTTTGGATGCCTTGCTTGATAAGGGCTTTTTGCCATATCGGGATAAAGGTGTTTTGGTCGGGGGTATAGCTGCGGCGGGATGTTGCAAAATGCGACGAGCCAAGCGTAGGGTCGCCACTCCCCCGTATGTATAAATTGCCTGTGAGCATGCTGTCGGTCAGTTCACCATCATATTCCAAGGTCGTTGGGAAACGATAGTCTGCACCAAGCACTTCGAGGGCGGTGGCGGTGGTCACCAATTTCAGCACCGAAGCCGGAATCAATTTGCGGTCGGTGTCGTATGCACAAAGCGTTTTGCCACTGTTTACGTCCTTTACCAGCAACGAAAAACTCGCCCCGTGCATACTCTCATGAGCCAAAAATTGCTTCAGCGCAGGCGGCGTTTGCGCCGCCGTGAAGGGGATAAAACAGATTAAAAATAGTGCTGTGAGGCATTTACGTTTCATGGCTGCAAAGGTACGAAATAGTTATGAGTTATGAGTTATGAGTTATGAGTTTTTTGGGCGATTTTATGGTAACCAACTTCCCCGTATGGGGTACAATTTTGATGCGGTTGCCCTGATATTTCATTGACCCCGCTTGCAACTCTTGCTATTTTTACCTAATTTTGCAGCGCAAAAAACAGCAATATGAATTTAGACTTGTTCGTTAGAGAGAATATCGCGGCTTTGAAGCCTTATGCTTGTGCTCGGCATGAGTTTCAGGGGGCGGCTTCTGCCTTTTTGGATGCCAATGAAAATCCGTATAACAGTCCGCTCAACCGTTATCCTGACCCGTTGCAAATTGCTTTGAAACAGGCGATTGCGGCGATTAAGCATGTGCGACCGGAGCAAATGATGGTGGGCAACGGGAGCGATGAGCCGATTGATTTGGTGTATCGCATCTTTTGCGAACCGCACGTAGACAATGTTGTGGCGATGAGTCCAACGTATGGAATGTATGAGGTGGCAGCCGACATCAACGCCGTGGAATACCGCAAAGTGCTGCTTAATGCCGATTTTTCATTAGATGCCGACCGTCTGCTGGCGGCTACGGACAAGCACACCAAGGTCATTTGGCTGTGCTCGCCGAATAATCCGTCCGGCAATTTGCTGAATCACAACGCGATAGAGAAGATTTTGACACAATTTCAAGGCATCGTGGTTATTGACGAGGCTTACGGCGATTTTTCGACCGAGCCGAGTTGGTTGGGCGCACTGGCTAACTACCCCAATCTCATTGTGTTACACACTTTTTCAAAGGCTTGGGGGCTGGCTTCGCTGCGTTGCGGCTTGGCGTTCGCGTCCGAAGCCGTCATCGCCTACTTCAACAAGGTGAAATATCCGTACAATGTCAGCAACCTGACCCAAATAGCGGTGTTAGACCAACTACGCAACGGCGAAAAGTCTAAAAACGCGTGGGTGAAAACGATATTGGAAGAGCGCACCAAACTTATTGAGGCCCTGAAAACGGTGCCCGCCGTCAAAGAAATTTACCCCTCGGATGCCAATTTTTTGTTGGTGAAAGTGACCGATGCCACCTGTATATATGATGAGTTGGTGAAAAAAGGCATCATCGTCCGCAACCGCTCGTCGCTTGCATTATGCCACAATTGCATCCGCATCACAGTTGGCACACCCGCCGAAAATGCCGGTTTATTGACCGTTTTACGCACGCTCCGATGAAACAGTGTCTGACGCTAATGCTCTGTTTGTGTGTCGTTTCGGGCGTGTGTGCCCAGAAGCGCAACGCTGATTATGAAAAATATATCAATCAGTACAGTTCATTGGCGATGGCGCACATGCAACGCTATAAAATTCCGGCAAGCATCACCCTGGCGCAGGGGCTGTTGGAATCGCGTGCGGGAAAAGCACCATTAGTGCGCGAAGCCAACAACCATTTCGGCATCAAATGCCATAACGATTGGAACGGGAAGCGGTTTTACCAGAAAGACGATGGTCCCAAAGACTGTTTTCGCGTTTACAAGCGGGCGGAGGATTCATTTGACGACCATTCCCGATTTTTGTCGGAACGTCAGCGTTATGCCTCGCTGTTTTCATTGAATATCCGTAACTATCAGGCGTGGGCAAAGGGTTTGAAGCGATGCGGCTATGCCACCGACCCCAATTATGCCAACAAGTTGATAAAAATTATTGAGGATTACGAATTATACCGGTTTGACAAAAAGAACGCGAAAAAAGTGGAAGAACAAGCAAAAAAAGAAGCAAAAGAAGCGCAAGAGAAAGCGCAAAAACAAAAGCAAAAACGCCAAGAGCCGATACAATACGTTCCCAACCAGCCAATCAAATCGTCCCGTCAGCCCTACAAAGACCACGGATTGGTGTTCGTATTTGCCGCAGCGAATGACAGTTATGAAAGCATCGCCAAGGATTTGAACCTCAGCGTCAAAAAATTAGTGAAGTGGAACGAGGTGCCGGATGCCGATTTTCCGCTGTTCAAGGGCGACATTGTCTATCTGGAAAAGAAAAAGAAAAAAGCCGACCTGCCAAACTTTGAGCACCGCGTAGAAGACGGCGAATCCATGCACAGCATCTCGCAAATGTACGGCATCCAACTCAAACGCCTCTACAAACTCAATCGCAAAAAGAGCGATTACGTCCCGGATTATGGCGAAGTGCTGAAGTTGAGGTAAAAGAAAGGCTTTGTCATTGAATCCGTCATTGCGAGAAAAGTCCGTCGCGGGCTTGACCCGCAATCCCCTGAAAAGGAGCCGAATGTTGGGCTACAGTGCAATGTAGAACAAGGGGTTGCGGGTCAAGCCCGCAATGACAAGCTCAAGCCCGCAAGACCTTTCTCCCCCTTGAGGGGGCAGGGGGGTGGTTTTTTTACCTCACAAACAGCAGTTCGCGATACTTCGGCAATGTCCACAACTCATCATCAACAATCAGTTCGAGTTTGTCGGTGTGGTAGCGAATTTCGTCGAAGAATGGCACAATTTTGTCGTGATAGGCGACTGCTTTTTTGCGTTCGTCTTCGATTTTGTTTGCCACTTTTCGCGCTTCCACCAGACCTTCCACCTTCTTTTTGATGATGGAGATGTGTTCGGCAATTTCCTCGATAATCTCCGTGTTGTGTGCCGACAGTTTGGTTGCCTTCGCTTTGTCGTACACCTGCTGCATTTTATAGACATTGTCTAACAGGTGCGATTGATAGTGCGTGGCTACCGGAATGATGTGGTTCATCACCAAATCGCCCAGCACACGTGCCTCAATCTGAATTTTCTTGGTGTAGGTTTCCCATTTCACCTCGTTGCGAGCGTGGAGTTCGCGTTCGCTGAACACGCCGGTTTGTTGAAACATTTTGATGGTTTCCGGTTTCACATACGCATCGTAGATGACAGGTACGCTTGTTTCGCAGTCCAGACCGCGCTTTTTGGCTTCCGCTTTCCATTCGTCGCTGTAGCCGTTGCCGTCGAAGCGGATGGGTTTGGATGCTTTGATGTATTCTTTCAAAACATCGAAAATCGCCTTGTTTTTGGCGGTGCCTTCTTTGACTTTTTTTGCCACTGCCTCCGTAAATTCCACCAATTGGGCGGCTACGATGGCGTTGAGCGTAATCATTGCCGAGGCGCAGTTGGCAGACGAACCCACCGCGCGAAACTCAAAACGGTTGCCCGTGAAGGCGAACGGCGAGGTGCGGTTGCGGTCGGTGTTGTCCAAAAGCACTTCGGGGATTTTTGCCACACCGAGACTCAATTTGTGCTTGGAATCCATCACAATGGCATCTTCGCTCGTGCTGTTTTCCAATTTGTCTAACACGCTCGTAACTTGTGTGCCCAAAAATGCCGAAATGATGGCGGGGGGGGCTTCGTTTGCACCCAAGCGGTGTGCATTTTGAGCCGTCATGATGGATGCTTTCAGCAGTGCATTGTTTTTGTACAACGCCATTAAGATATTGACTACAAAGGTGATAAACTGCAAATTCTCTTCCGGCGTTTTGCCCGGCGTGAGCAGCCCAACGCCCGTGTCGGTGCCCAGCGACCAGTTGTTGTGCTTGCCGGAGCCGTTGATGCCCGCAAATGGCTTTTCGTGAAGCAGCAGACGGAAGCCGTGACGGCGCGCCACTTTCTTCATAATACTCATTAGCAGCAAGTTTTGGTCAACCGCCAAATTGGTTTCGCCGTAAATGGGAGCCAACTCAAACTGGTTGGGCGCCACCTCGTTGTGACGAGTTTTCAGAGGGATGCCAAATTTGTAGCCTTCAAACTCCAAATCCTTCATGTAGGCTTGCACGCGCGTGGGGATGGAGCCGAAATAGTGGTCGTCTAACTGCTGATTTTTTGCCGATTCGTGACCCAGCAGGGTGCGTCCGGTCAGCATCAAATCGGGACGGGTGGCATATAAATGGTCGTCCACGAGAAAATATTCCTGTTCCCAACCCAAGTAGGAATACACTTTTTTCACCTGTGGGTCAAACATTTGGCAAACGCTCGTTGCCGCTTTGTCCACCGCACTTAAAGCCTTGAGCAGCGGCGTTTTATAGTCCAACGCCTCGCCGGTGTAAGAAATGAAAACGGTGGGGATGCAGAGCGTGTCGTCCATCACGAAAGCGGGCGACGAGGGGTCCCAAGCCGTGTAGCCGCGTGCCTCAAACGTGTTGCGAATGCCACCGCTGGGAAACGAGGAGGCATCCGGCTCCTGTTGCGCCAACAATTTGCCCGAAAGTTCCTCGATAACGCCGCTTCCGGGTGCGCCTTTGTACTCGATGAACGAGTCGTGCTTCTCTGCCGAACCTTCCGTCAGCGGCTGAAACCAGTGCGTGTAGTGCGTGGCACCCAGTTCCATCGCCCACATTTTCATGCCGGCAGCCACGTGACTTGCCAAATCACGGTCTAATGTCTCGCCTTTTTCAATCACGCCCATCAATGTTTTGAACGTTTCCTTCGAGAGGTATTTTTCCAACTGCGCCTTGTTAAAAACGTACTTCCCGAAGTACTCAGACGTTTTTTCACTCGGTGCCACCACCTCTACGGCTTTCTTTTCAAAAGCCTCCTCAACTGCTTTGAATCTTAAATTTGCCATAATTTTTTATATTTTAATGTTATTTTTTCAACTTTGACGGTGCAAAGGTAAGCATTTTGTTTTGAATATTCAAATTTTTATGTCAAAAAGATAAAACATATTGTGCAAAAAAAGCACATCTAAAAAACGCTCACTCTTTTTGCACTTTCATTTTGTAGTTGATAGTGTATTCCACGCGGCGCAGTTGGGGGTATAGTTCCGTTTTCATCAGTTTGAAGGGGATGCCATTTCGCAGTTTTTTTAGAGCTGTTTCGCGGGCGTCCGGTGAGGCGGTTGTTGTTATTATTTCTATGATTTGGGGCTCGTCTTCCCAGTTGCCGTTTTTTATTAAGCGGATTAGTTCTTCCCAGTCTTCGCCTACGGCGTTGGTGGTGAAGATGTCGTCGCCGAGTTCAAACTTTGCCATCTCTTCTGTCAAGAGTTGCTTCCACACCCTTGCCCGTTCGTCGGCTATGCGCTTGTTCAGAGCAAAGGACCCGTCGGGCGATGCATAACTGCTGAGTTGTATGCCGGTGATGACTACTGTGGAGTCGTCGCTCAACAGGGCGATGGTTATTTTGAGTTTTGCCAATACGGCTTCATTTTGTGCAAACGTTTGGTCGAGCTGCATGCTGTTCGGCTCAAACATGAAATGGTCGCTTAGTGTGTGGGCGGTATCTGGGACGTTGGGCGGTATCACCGGCATGGGTTTGAGAGCGGGTGTGGCGAGCGCAACCGTTTCCGTTGGGGGAGCATTCACCACTGCGGGCAAAATAACAGGAACGGGCGTGCGGCGGACGCGGGGTTGAGGACTGAAATGCACCCCTATCTTGATGCCTGCTGCGAGCGGGTTCACCTTTTCGACAAGGGGTTTGCCAACATTTTGCCCTCGTAAATCAGAGGCGGATGCCACTACCGAATTGGGGCGGTAGATGTCGCTGACGAGGTAGTCAGGATAGTTAATCAGGGGCGCGGTGGCGGACGGGCGGACGTTGTTCAAGCCGTAATCGACATACAGACCGGTGCTCAGGGCGACTGTGTTGCTCAATTTCCACCTTACGCCCACTTCCGCCGAAGCGAAAAATGCGGTCTTCAATGCTAAATCGCCCTTGTTGCTCACGGGGTAGAGTCCGAAACCACTAAACGGCGGGTCTTGCAGATGGAGGGCGGACGGAGGATAATCTCCCCGCGCATTCAAGTCCCCGCTATTGTTGAACTTCGCACCCATCGGAAAGCCTGCTTTGCCGCCCAGTGCCGCATAGTATTTGCCCGTTTGGAAATGTAGCATCAGCGGGATATTCAGCAAGATAGCCTGCTGCCGGTCGCGGTAGCCTTCAATGGTGTAGTGATACTCGAAGTTTTCCTCACCATCGTAACTCGGGTAATGGTCGCTCAGCGATGCCAGCGAGTAGTGAGCGTTGAACAGTGCGGCTTCCACGCCCGTGCCAAGTCCCCAGTGTTCGCTGAAGCGAAAGGTGTATCCCAACCCCGCAAAACCACCCAAGCCAAATTCGGCGTTACCTGCGGTGGGGCTGTAGTTCAAAGTGGACAAGCCACCGCCGGCAACAAACGAAAATTCGTGCTGCGCAGGCTGTGCCGTTGCCGCCACTGCCACACCAAACAAAGCAATAATGAGACCGTTTCTATAACTCATAACTCATAACTCTAATAACTAAACTCTAATAACTAAACTCTAAACACTATTCCACTATGACTTTAATATTCTCGCCATTCACTTTTATCAAGTACATGCCGGTTGCCTGCGGGGTGATGGTTGCCGTTCCACCGGACAGTTTTTGCGTGCCGAGGAGGACACCCGACATATTATATATGCGTACTTCGCTGCCATCGGGTGCACTGCTCTCGATTGTTATCGGGCTGCCGAGCGGGGCGGAGTTGGGATATACCTGCAGGGTGGGTGCCGGCATTGACCGTAGCGTTACGCGACCAGGGCAGACATGCAGCACCTTGCCGTCTTCGGTGGTAAGGTCTACGCTGTATTCAACATCCGGTTTGAGCAGGTCGGTGCGATTGGGACCGGCACTGTAATACTGTTGGTCTCTGCTGTCGATGATAGGCTCCCCGTCTGCGAACCACTTATAGTGCGTGAACGTGTAGCCGCCGTTGTTTTCGGGGTTGTTGTTCACGTAAAGGATATTGTCGAATTTCGTGCTCATGATGTCGGCGAAAGCAAAGCGGCGTTCTATTTGCAATGTGTAATCCCGCCGACTGCCGTCTGTGGCTTTCACAGCGTAGGTGATGTTGTAAATGTCGGCACGGGGAATATCAACAGTGAAAATGTTGCCCACCGTGCCCTTGTATATCACCTGCGAAGTGCTGTCGGCGAGCGTTACCGTGATTTGCGCGGAGACGGCACCGCAGTCGGCAAGGTAGAAATCGGTAGCACCTGTGGGTTGCGTGGTGTTGCTCACCGTTACCGACTTTACGTTCGTGTTGCCACTTGGAGTTTCACCCGGAGTTTCGCCCGGAGTTTCACCCGGAGTTTCACCCGGAGTTTCACCCGGAGTTTCTTCCGGAGTTTCGTCCGGAGTTTCACCCGGAGTTTCGCCCGGAGTTTCACCCGGAGTTTCTTCCGGAGTTTCTTCCGGAGTTTCTTCCGGAGTTTCTTCCGGAGTTTCTTCCGGAGTTTCGCCCGGAGTTTCTTCCGGAGTTTCGCCCGGAGTTTCTTCCGGAGTTTCGCCCGGAGTTTCACCCGGAGTTTCGTCCGGATTGATGGTCAGCGTTCCGTCAACGTAGGTAAAGACGTAGTTGCCGGATGCACCGCCTGCTACTGTGATGGGGTATGTGCCTTCCGTGCTGCTTGCTGTTGCCGTGCTGCTCGCTGTTGGTGCGGGTGCCAAAACACTTTCGTCGTCGCCATATTTCCAACCGCTGTAAGTGATTCTAAACGCAGGGTCGGGAGCACCGTAAAGTCGGGTTGTGTCAACGGCAGTAACCGTCAGCGTGGCGGGCGTGATACGAAAACTCACTGCCGCCGTAGTGTCGGCATAGTAGGCAGGCGTTTCCTCAATCACGCCTTTGAGCCAATACGTGCCGGTGTCCACTGGTTCAGTGGTAGCATACGTGCCGTTTTGCGAAGCGGAATATAGATATACAGTATCCGCACCGCCGGGGTTGCTGCCGCCGGTGAGGGTGGGTGCCAACGCCGTGCCGTACATTGTTGTGGAGGCAATGGCTGCCGTTGCGCGGCGTACGCTGGCTTTGTAGGGCGATTCATACGCGCCCATATCAATGAGGGTTAGCTGTAGCCTGTCATCGCCTGCCACATCTTTTTCATTCGTAAAATTAGCAATGCTGCGGATGTTTTTATAGGTTGTCGTGTCGCCGTAGCCGATGCAGAAACTGCCCCTTTGCAGACGGTAGTCGCCGAATGCAGGAGCCACAAAGAGCGGGTCGTTGGCAGAGTCAGTACCGTCCAGATTGCCTGTTCCTGCACCCGTCGTCAGGTCTTCATCTTGTACCAAGGAGTACTCGTAGGTGGGGGTGGTGCTACTGTTTTTGTAAACGTTATTGTTGCCGCTGATTGCCGTATTTCCCCAAACGATACAGTTGGTGAGCACGGGCGAGTCATAAAAGTTATTATACATCCCGCCGCCGCGACTTCCTGCGCTATTTCCGCTGATGGTAACGTTGGTGAGCGCAGGCGATGAATTAGTGTTATACATCCCGCCGCCGTAGCCGGTTGCGCTATTTCCGCTGATGGTAACGTTGGTGAGCGCAGGCGAGGAAAAAGCGATGTTACACATCCCGCCGCCGTGCACTGAACTGTTTCCGCTGATGGTTACATTGGTCAGCGCGGGCGAGGAATTGTTGTTAGACATCCCGCCGCCGTTGTTTTGGTAAATATTTTGTGAGTTTACGGTAATAAGGGTGCCGCTGTTGGCATAGCCGCCGCTGATGGTGAAGCCATCGAGCAGGGCAGTGCCTACTGCGCCTGCGGAAATCACTACGTGGTGGGCATCGTTACTGTTGATTGTGCCACTATTGTCAATGTCGCCGCTGAGGATAGACCACCCCCCAGCCCCCAAAGGGGGAGTTGGGCGTTGGTTGATGGCACTTTCGCCGCCTGCAAAGCCGCCGTAGAGTTTCACGTCGGGTACCAACACAAAGGCGCGGTGGCGGTCGGTGGTGCCGTCGCCTGCTATGTGCTGCGGCTTGTAGGTTCCTGCGGCGACCCAAATCTGCGTGATGGCGGTGTTGGTTTTGGCAACAAGCAGCGGGTCGGCAAGACCCGGGTAAGCATCCGCCCACGAAGAGCCGTCCTTGTTGCCGTCGCCGGTTACGGTAACATAGACAATGCCGTTGGCGTCGGGTATGGTGGGGGCAATAATCGTCAACGTGCCGGCAACGTAGGTAAAGACGTAGTTTTGGGCTTCGCCACCTGTTGCCGTGATGGGGTACGTGCCCACTGCGCTGCCTGTTGTTGCCGTAGTACTTGCCGTGGGCACTGTGGTCAAAGCGCCTACTCCGTCGCTATATTTCCAACCGCTGTAGGTGATTCTGAACGCGGGGTTCGCATTGCCGTATAGTCGGGTGGTATCCTCGGCGGTAACGGTTAGCGTGGCGGGTGTGATTTTGAAGCTCACCGCCGCCGTAGTGTCGGCATAGTAGGCAGACGTTTCCGCTATCACGCCTTTGAGCCAATACGTGCCGGTGTCCACTGGTTCAGTGGTAGCATACGTGCCGTTTTGCGAAGCGGAATATAGATATACAGTATCCGCACCGCCGGGGTTGCTGCCGCCGGTGAGGGTGGGCGCCAACGCCGTGCCGTACATTGTTGTGGGGGCAATGACTGCCGTTGCGCGGCGTACGCTGGCTTTGTAGGGCGATTCATACGCGCCCATATCAATGAGGGTTAGCTGTAGCCTGTCATCGCCTGCCACATCTTTTTCATTCGTAAAATTAGCAATGCTGCGGATGTTTTTATAGGTTGTCGTGTCGCCGTAGCCGATGCAGAAGCTGCCTTTTCGCAAGTGGTAGTCGCCGGCGGTGGTGGCACCCGATGGAGTAATCCAAGTTACAAAGAGCGGGTCGTTGGCAGGGTTAGTACCGTCCAGATTGCCTGTGCCTGCTGGGTTTTCACCTGCTATTAATGAGTAGGCGTAGGTAGGGGCGCTGCCGCTGCCGCTGCGAACGTTACCACCGGCACTTGCCGTATTTCCCCAAACGATAGAGTTGGTGAGCGCGGGCGAGGAAGAACTATTGTTAGACATCCCGCCACCATAGCTTGCGCTGTTTCCACTGATGGTAACATTGGTGAGTGCGGGCGAGGAATTATAGTTATACATCCCGCCGCCTTCGACTGCGCTGTTTCCGCTGATGGTAACATTGGTGAGCGCGGGCAAGGAATTTTCGTTATACATCCCGCCGCCGCCGTTGCTTGCGCTGTTTCCACTGATGGTAACATTGGTGAGCACGGGCGAGGAATTATGGTTAAACATCCCGCCGCCGACGACGGCTGCGCTGTTTCCGCTGATGGTTACATTGGTGAGCGCGGGCGAGGAATTATGGTTAAACATCCCGCCGCCGTTGTATCGGTAAATATATTGTGAGTTTACGGTAATAATATTGATGCCATCGGCATTGCCGCCGCTGATGGTGAAGCCGTCAAGCAGGGCGGTGCCTACGGTGTCTGCGGAAATCACTACGTGGTAGGCATCGCCACCGCTTATGCCAACGGTGCCGTCAATGTCGCCGCTGAGGGTGGTAACATTCGCAGGGTTCGCCAAATCGCGGGCGGCAATCGTGCTCTCGCCACCCGCAAAGCCGCCGTAAATCTTCACATTGTTTACCAGCACAAAGGCGTTGTCGCGGGGGTCGGCTGTGGGAACATCGGCGGCATTGTACTGCGGCTTGTAGGTGCCTGCGGCAACCCAAATCTGACGGATGGCGGTGTTGGTTTTGGCAACAAGCAGCGGGTCGGCAAGCCCTGCGTAAGCGTTTGCCCACGACGAGCCGTCGCCTGTGCCAGCGCCGGTAGTGGTAACATAGACTATGCCGCCGGTGTCGGGCGTTGGAGCGGCTTCGTACGCACCCATATCTATAGTGCTGTGGAATATGCGTGGGTTGCCTGCAAGGTCGGTGGGGGTGGTGTTGGCTGCATTATTTCCTGCATCGATGCAAGGACTACTGCCCATTTTCAGGCGGTAGTCGCCGGCGGTGGTGGGCGCGTTGGCTGCCGCTTCTGGAGTCACAAAGAGCGGGTTGACGTCAATGTTGTAGCCGTTGTTCGTGCCGAAACTGCTTTGCCAACTGCCGCTAACGATGCTGCCTTCTACTAAGGAGTACTTGTAGGTGGGGGTGCTGCTGACATCGTTGTCAACATTATCCACGCTACCATTTGCCGTATTTCCCCAAAGGATACAGTTGGCGAGCGCGGGCGAGGAATCATCGTTATACATCCCGCCGCCGTCGACTGCTGCATAGTTTCCACTAATGGTAACGTTGGTGAGCACGGGCGAGGAACCAACGTTTAATATCCCGCCGCCAATGTTGGTTGCGCTATTTCCGCTGATGGTAACGTTGGTGAGCACGGGCGAGGAACTATAGTTACCCATCCCGCCGCCGAATACTGCATAGTTTCCGCTAATGGTAACATTGGTGAGCGGGGGCGAGGAATTATCGTTAAACATCCCGCTGCCGCCGACTGCGCTATTTCCGCTGATGGTTACATTGGTGAGCGCGGGCGAGGAACTCCAGTTAGACATCCCGCCGCCGCTTTTTTGGTCAATAATTATTGAGTTTACAGTAATATCACCGCTGCCGTCGGCATTGCCGCCGGTGATGGTGAAGCCGTCAAGCAGGGCGGTACCTACTGCGCCGGCACCGATTACTACGTGGTAGGCGTTATCAGTTTTGTTGATGGTGAGGTCGCCTGCGATGTCATTGCTGTCAAGGTCGCCGGAGAGCACGGTAAGGTTTGACAAGGGGTTTAAACCCCTTGCTTCAATCGTGGCTTCGTCGCCCTCAAAGCCACCGTAAATCTTCACATCCTTTGCCAGTACAAAGGCTTTGTCGCGGTCGGTAGTACCGTCACCGGCTATGTGCTGCGGGTAGTAGGTTCCTTTGGCAACCCAAATCTGCTTGATGTCGGAGTTGGTTTTAGCAATAAATAGAGGGTTGGCAAGCCCCGGGTAAGCATGCGCCCAGGACGAGCCGTCGCCGTCGCCATTTCCGGTTACGGTAACATAGACAATGCCGCCGGCGCCCGGCGTTGGTGGGTATCCTGCTTCATACGCGCCCATATCAATGTTGCTGCCGTATATGCGCGGGTTGCCGGCAAGGTCGGTGGACGTGCTATTGACGGTATTGTCGCCAGCGTTGATGCAGGGGCTGCCCATTTGCAGGCGGTAGTCGCCGGCGGGGGTGGGTGTCCAGCCGACCTGTGTAGGGTTAATCCAATTTACAAAGAGCGGGTCGTCGTCAATGTTGTTGCTGCCGTCGTTGCCGAAATTGGTCCAACCGCCGCTGCTGCCTTGTACCAATGAGTAGTCGTAGGTGGGGAGGACGGAGGAGGAGTTGTTGTAAACGTTGCTGCCGCTGCTTGCCGTATTTCCCCAAAGGATAGAGTTGGTGAGCGTGGGCGAGGAATTATCGTTATACATCCCGCCGCCGGAGTTTGCGCTGTTTCCGCTGATGGTTACATTGATGAGCACGAGCGAGGTAGAACAACCGGTGTTATACATCCCGCCGCCGTTGTTGCCTGAGCTGTTTCCGCTGATGGTTACATTGGTCAGCACGGGCAAGGAAGTATAGTTAAACATTCCGCCGCCGTCGCCGGTGGCTACACTGTTTCCGCTGATGGTTACATTGGTCAGCACGGGCAAGGAAGAATTGGTGTTAAACATCCCGCCGCCGGAGTTTGCGCTGTTTCTGCTGATGGTTACATTGGTCAGCATGGGCGAAGAATTATTGTTATACATCCCGCCGCCGCTACTTTGATCAATCGCTATTGAGTTTACGGTAATAAGGGTGCTGCCGTCGGCATTGCCGCCGGTGATGGTGAAGCCATCAAGCAGAGCATCGCCTACTACGTCTGCGGAAATCACTACGTGGTAGGTGTTATCAGTATTGTCGCCTATTGTGCCAATGTCGCCGCTGAGGATGGTTACATTCAAAGGATTAGTCAAATCGCGGTCGTCAATTGACGTTTCTGCGATGCCCTCAAAGCCGCCGTAAATCTTTACATCGTTTACCAGCACAAAGGCTTTGTCGCGGTCGGTGGTGCCGTCGCCGGCTTTGTACTGCGGCTTGTAGGTGCCTGCGGCTACCCAAATCTGCGTGATGGTGGGTTTGATTTTGGCAACAAGCAGCGGGTCGGCAAGCCCCGGGTAAGCGTTACTCCACGAGGAGCCGTCCTTGTTGCCGGCGCCGTTTTCGGTAACATAGACAATGCCGTTGGCGTCGGGGGTGGGGGCGGGCGTTATCCGGAAACTCACCGCCGCCGTAGTGTCGGCATAGTTGGTGGGCGTTTCTTCAATCACGCCTTTGACCCAATACGTGCCGGTGTTCACTGGTACAGGGGTTTGCGCATACGTGCCGTTTTGCGAAGCGGAATATAGATATACAGTATCCGCGCCTGCGGGGTTGTTGCCGCCGGTGAGGGTGGGCGCCAACGCCGTGCCGTACATTGTTGTGGGGGCAATGACTACCGTTGCCCGGCGCAACGTGCGTTTGTAGGGCGATTCATAAGCACCCATATCAATGAAAAGATGCTGCAACCTGTCAGCACCTGCCACATCTTTTTCATTCGTAAAATTAGCAATGCTGCGGATGTTTATATAGGCTGTCGCGTCGCCGTAGCCGATGCAGAAACTGCCTCTTCGCAAGTGGTAGTCGCCGGCGGTGGTGGCACCCGATGGAGTAATCCAATTCACAAAGAGCGGGGCGTTGGTAGGGTCAGTACCGTCCAGATTGCCTGTGCCTGCACCCGTCAGGTCTACATCTTCTACCAATGAGTAAGCGTAGGTAGGAGTGGAGCCGCTGTTGAAAATGTTATCATTATTACCTGCCGTATTTCCCCAAACGATACAGTTGGCGAGCACGGGCGAGGAATCATAGTTATATATACCACCGGCATAGCTATTGATGCCGGTTGCGCTGTTTCCGCTGATGGTAACGTTGGTCAGCACGGGCGAGGAATTATAGTTACATATACCACCGGCATAGCCATTGATGCCGGGTGTGCTGTTTCCGCTGATGGTAACGTTGGTCAGCACGGGCGAGGAATTAGCATTGTTAAACATCCCGCCGCCGTAGGAGCCTGCGCTGTTTCCGTTGATGGTTACGTTGGTCAGCACGGGCGAGGAATTAGCATTGTTAAACATCCCGCCGCCACCGCTTGTCGCACTGTTTCCATTGATGGTAACGTTGGTCAGCACGGGCAAGGAATAATCAACGTTAAGCATCCCGCCGCCGAAGGCGCCTGTGCTGTTTCCGCTAATGGTAACGTTGGTCAGTGTAGGCGATGAGGTCTTGTTATACATCCCGCCGCCTTCGATTTGACTAATCGTCTGTGTGTTTACGGTAATGCTGCTGCCGCCGTTGGCATTGCCGCCTGTGATGGTGAAGCCGTCGAGCAAAGCGGTACCCACTGCGCCTGCGGAAATCACTACGTGGTAGGCGTTACCGTTGTCTAATGTGTTATTGCCGTCAAGGTCGCCGCTGAGGGTAGTAACGTTGGTTACCCAATCGCGGTCGGCAAGGGTGGTTTCGCCGCCTGCAAAACCGCCGTAAATCTTCACATCGGCTTTGAGCACAAAGGCGTTGTTGCGGTTAGTGGCGTCAATGGTTGTCGGGGTGTTTGCCGGACGGTTGGGTTTGTAGGTGCCTGTGGCAACCCATATTTCGTCGTTTGCGTTGGCGTTGTTAATCATTGCCTGCAGGTCGCCGGAGGGGTTAGCCCACGAGGTGCCGCTACCGGTGCCTGTTTGTGTAACGTAGAAGGTGGTTGCCATTGCTGTTCCTGCGCTGAGGCAGACAATTGCCGAGCAGCATACAGCCACTACGAGGTACTTAATTAAACTTGCTTGTTTCATAATTATGAATTATTAAATTGATGCAGAATGCCATGGCGGGCTTGCCTCGCCATCCCATAATTAGCAGGGGATGGCGGGTGAAGCCCGCCATGACAATCAGTGGGGCGTAGCCCGCTATTGCATGATAAAATTCGAGGGGGGGGGTACAACTTTTCGTCCGCATCCTTGTACTTGATAACGCCGTCGGGGTA
>BNTU01000058.1 GCA_025996835.1 Bacteroidia bacterium | reverse complement strand
GCATCAATTTTACCAGATATTCCCAATACAATGTTTTGATGGAATAGTTGGGAATCCCCAATTTGAGTTGAAACTCATGCTGACCTTTGATAGTAAGCAACCCCATATAAAACAGCAGGGAGACAAAATAACTGTCGTCGTCCAGCATATCAATGGAGAACTTGGGCAGAATTTCCGAGACGATACCATCCTCTTTCATGATGCGAATCAGCATTTCGCGGTTATGTTCGTTTTGGGTCAATTTTTTCAACCGCCCGTAATCCGTTTGCAGGTTCAGGTCGATAATATATTTAGGCGGTTTTTTAAATTTTAATATCTGACTAAAAAAATACAGCACCATCGCCGGATTATAAACACTGTGTGCACCCTCTTCATTGAACAGATACCCATCGTAATAGGCTTTCATATCCACATTTATCAGTGCAGGGTCAACACCCGTTTCCTGCATCAGCCATTCCACCTCTTCCTGCGTAAATCCCATCATCTCATTATATTGGGGGTCGAGGGTGAGTATAGTGGCAATGTTGTAGCCGCTGGTGAGGTCGTCGAGCATGACCGGCGAAATACCGGTGATGAACGTGCGGTTCACGAGGGATGATTTGGCACCGTCTTTTATTCTTTCGTAGAAATCGCGCACCACACCGTTGGCTGCTACCACGGTTTTATACAAATTCTTTCCCGGATGTTTGCCCATAGCGATGAGGTCGTTGGCGAAATGGTCGTATTCGTCGATGATGATATATATTCCTTTTCCTGCGGATTCTACTGCTGTAAAGGCGATTTGTAAAGAGCCAATGCCTTTTCTTTCATCATTTATTCGCTGAATGAGAACTTTGCTGTCAGGGATAATATTACGATAAGTGTTGATAAAAGCAGTCACCGTATCCTGCACTTTTTCGGAAAAAGACTTCACAAATTGTTCTTCGCCGGATGTATCCAACCCCGAAAAATCAAATTTTAATACGGCATACGAGTTCCTTTCCGGCGTAGGATGCTCGCCGATATAAAGACCGCCAAACAACTTGTCGAAATTTTCCGCCTGATTGAGGTCGTAGTAATACGACAATGTCATAAAAAACAGGCTCTTGCCGAACTTGCGCGGGCGGATGAAAAACTGATTTTTGTTGGTTTCCTCTTCCAACATCTCAATGAACCGAGTCTTATCCACATAAGCATAATTCTCAGTCCTTATGCTCCTGAAATCCGAATTGCCGTATGGCAATCTTTTGTATTGCTTTGTTTCCATCTTTTTATGGGATTTTAGACCACAAAGATAGGCAAAATAATTGAGAATGCCATATTACTGCCCCAGATACCCAAAATAGTACTCATACAGGGTACCCGAAGATGTGTTAGTGATGACCACTTGCTTTGGGTCTCCTGGTACCGCCGAAAAGTCAAAATTCATCCGGTCAACCAGATCGGTATTCTGGAAGGGATAGGTGGGGTATATAACCCAATCCACCAGTCGTTTACGCATTGCAGTGAAGGCAATACCCACCAAGCCCGGGTCTGTATACAAGGGTGATGCCGACATTTGCCCCACCCATACGTATACCGAATCCGCCATCGCCGTAAACGCATCCCGCCGCATATCAAGCGAAGCATACCACTCCGCGTTGCTGATTGGCGGGGGCGTGCCGGTTGCGGGCCAATAGCGGTGGATGATGATATTCCCAATAAGGGTCAACGTATCGCTTCTGATAACATCAAACTTCGGTTTGTCGTTAAAACCCGATGGGAGGGGGTCATAGTAGGGTCTGGGTTCAATGAGAGTTTCAAAGTCTCCCCTGCGGTGAAGGCTAGCTGCTATCGTATCTAAAAATTCTTGGTCTGTCACAACGGCGGGACTCGACGCCCAGGTAATGGATGGCTTGATGTCTCCCCATGTGTAGATGATGTCGAGGCCCGGCAACCATGATGACGTGGGCGGCGAGGGGCGGTCAATGATGAAGTCAAAGACCGGAAAGAGGTCAAGGACCATTACTTTACAACTTGCCGATAGCCCACTATAGGTAGTGGCTGTTATTGTCACAGGCGTTCTTGTTTTTATTCTTTGTAATCCTGTGAGTGACACTTCTTGACTGGTCCAAGGTGCAGACGCGGAACCCACCGGTGTTATATTTACGAACCCGATGCCATCGGAACTCATAGACCATGTAACCGTCCCATTGGTGGCGCTTGGCGGTGTTACATCAGCAAAGATGGATTGGGTTTCCCCGTTGTTACGCAACCATATCACGGAAGAGCTGTTTAGTTCGGTCCCATCTTTATCGTAGAGGCGTAAGTCGGTTTCCGGGTCCCGCAGCGGCATCAACACAACCCCAAAATAGTATTCAAACAGAGTACTGCTCTTACCGGACGGGAGGTCGGCAGAGGCAGAGAGACTGCCGATGCTGCTGACCTTATATGAATACTCGGGACGGTCTGTCAGCATGGCATCAGTGGAGGGAAAGGCGATAAACGCCGCCATCTTTGCATAAAGTTGCCGAAGAGGATATGTTCCGGCATCCTCCAAGTTCCACAGAGCGGATGCCTGCAGTTGGCTCATCCAACTCTGTATGGTTGTCACCATTTTCTTAAACGCTACCTGCCGACTGCCTACCGAATTAAGCCAGACGAACTTCTGTGAGGGCGCGGAAGTGGAAATATCATTTGACCAGTAGCGCTTGATGATGATGGTATCCCCCACACCACGATAGTCCAAGAACCATGATGTTGAGGAAGTGGATGCTCTGCTAAACACCTCATACGCATTCGTCGCCGGTGATGGGGACGTACTGCCGGGTGCACGGTAATAGGGTCGAGGATCTATGCTTTTTTCAAACAAGGCCCAGTTGGCGATGGCTGTCTTGATGGTGTCGATGAATTGGCGTTCAGTCATATTACGCACCCTCGCTTTCCATTCTAAGGACGGTTGCGGGTCGCCCCAGGTGACTCCCAGACTCGTTGCCGGCGTGATGGGTGCAATGCTGGAAGTGAAAACAGGAAAACCACCCTCGCCGGGACCGAACGGGATATATTGCCCGTCCACATCAAGGCAACCGAAGAAAAATTCAAAGAGTTTGCCGCGTGAGGCTGCTACGCGCGAAGGTGAAGCGGGTGTTGTCGGGTTTTGTTGCTGCTGCTCCATCACCACATTGGTGAGCATGGCTGTCTGTGTGTTAAAATTGCCAAAGCGGAGGCTGTCGTTGTATGGTGCCGACAAAAGCCGGGGTATATCCGCGTGGTCCCACACGCTGTGGTCCACTTTGATGCTGTTTTGCGAGGGTAAGGCATCCACATTGCTTTTGATGTACGACCCCATCTCCGTTAGCAGCGTTTGTGCGATGGGGTGACCGGTCATGCCGTAGGCTTCCACAAAGAGTTTGAGGTCGTAATAGGCTTTTTCAACTTGCTTGTAGAGAGCCACATAAGCCACTCGGCGCATTCGGGCAGAACTCGCCGATTTCCACCGGATTTTGTCCCTGTCGGAACGAAAAATGCCGGCTCCGCCATCCTGATGCACCCATCCATTCGCATTGTCCAGCGTATCAGCCCAATAGCGGTCAAGAGCCAGCACCAAACTTTCGGCATCGTGCCCGCTACTGATCTGCCACTTTCCGCTGACATCATACTCCCACGCATCATAAACACTCTTTACCCCATCATGCTTGTAGTCGCGCAATGCGCTGTTGCTGCCTTTATCGTAGACATAAGGACGCGGCTCAATTTGCCATTGAAATGCGTTCCATGCAGCCTGATAGATTTTCAGGAAGTTCTCGTCCGGCACAACAGGGTTCACCGTACCCGGATTCACCCAACCCTCGCCGCCGGCAGGCGCATAAGCAGCAGCCCGCATAAGCCTCTCCAAACTCGAAACATCAGCAGGGTCTGTCCAGCACACCCCCACATTGGTCAGCACCGCCTCCGGATGCGGATAACGCACCCCGCCGGAGCCTTCGTCCAAATAGTGCGTTTCGCACGAAGCCATGCTCAAAAGCACACCAAGCACCGCTGCAATAACCCGCAAACCTCTATCTTGCATCATCTTTGCCATTTTCGGCTGCAAAGGTATGAAAAAGTTTTGAAAAAAAATAATTCATAACTCATAACTCATAACTCATAACTATTTCGTACCTTTGCACAAAAATTTTAAATAGTATGAACATATTAGGTTTTATTCAGGCACAGGCAGAGGGAATTGCCACAGAAGTGGAGGCACAGATACCTGTGGTGGAAGTGAAGATGAACATCCTTGAGTTAGGGGCTAAGGGAGGTTGGATTATGGTGCCGATTGGGCTTTTGCTGTTTGTGTCCGTCGCTATCTTTATTGAGCGCATCATGGTGATAAATAAGGTGTCGCAAAAAGACACCACATTTATGTCGCGCATCCACGACTATTTGCATGAGGGCAAAGTGGAGTCTGCCTCCAAATTGTGCACGCGCAACAACACGCCCTATTCGCGGATGGTGGAAAAAGGGTTGCAGCGCATCGGACATCCGGCGAGCGACATCCTGTTTGCCATTGAAAATCAAGGGGCTATCGAGATTTCCAAGTTGGAAAAAGGCTTTTTCTGGGTGGCGACCACGGCAGCTATTGCGCCGATGTTGGGTTTTTTTGGAACGGTGACCGGGATGGTCAAAGCCTTTTTTGCAATGGCAAATGCCGGTAGCAATGTAGATATAACTAACTTGTCGTCAGGTATTTACGAAGCACTTGTAAGCACTGTTGCCGGTTTGTTTGTGGGTATTCCCGCCCTGTTTTTGTACAACTTCCTGCAAGCCAAGTTAAATGTGGTAACCACCAAGATGGATTCGCAAATTATGGATTTCATGGATATTGTGAACGAAACGGAAGTCGCCAAAGTGTCGGAACATTCCAGAGGGTTTGTGACCATGCAGCAGCAGCCCGCGTTTGTGGTTCCGAAGCCCGAAGCCAGACCCGTACAGCAGTCTACACAGGAATTAACAGAAGAAGATGAATAAAAAAACATTGAACAGATGGGAATTAAGAGAAAAAGCAAACTGACTGCGGAGTTCAATATGTCGTCCATGACGGATATGATTTTTTTGTTGCTCATATTTTTCATGATTACGTCCACAGTGGTGACGCCGAACGCCATCAAGGTGATGTTGCCCCAAAGTGCCCAGCAGACATCTGCCAAGCCACTTTCGCGCGTGACAATCGACAAAAACCTCCGCTATTATGTGGCATACGACAGGGAAAAAGAAAAAAGGGTCAATTTTGACGACATCGTGCCTTTTTTGCAAAAGTGCTACGCCCAAAATAATGAGATGTATGTAGCGCTCTATGCCGACGAGACAATTCCCTACGCGGAAGTGGTGAAATTGTTGGATATTGCGAATCAAAATCATTTCAAGATGATTTTGGTGACGCGACCACACTGAGTTAGTTATGAGTTATGAGTTATGAGTTATGAGTTAGGATGATGAAGGAGTTTACTAAGGAAGAGGTTTATGGGTGGTTGGGAGCAGTTGTTTTGTTGCTTCTGCTTCTTCTTTTGCTTTCTTTTGCTTTTCTTACGGCGGTGCCTAAGCCGGAGGAGGAGGCTATTTTGGCTGTTTTTGAAGAGATAACGGAAGTTCCCAAAGTTGGCGTTTCGGAGCCGAAGGGTGATTTGCTGCCGGAGTCATCTTCTGCGGCACCTGACGAGCCTGTTCCGGCAAATTCAAGCCGTCCGCAACCGGCGCAAAGTCCCGACAAGCCAATAATTGCCGGCGACGAGCCTTCACCCATCGAAGTGCCCCCACCACCAACGGCAGCAGAATTGGCTGAACAAAAACGGCGCGCGGAGGAGGAAGCCAAACGAAAGAAAGAGGCTGAAAGTCGCGCAAAAATAAACACCCAAGTAGCCAACGCACTCGCCGGAAGCAAAGGCAGCGGTGCGGCAACGGCTTCAGGCACAGCAAGAGGCACCGATGCCGTAGGCTCAGGCGCAGGAGAAGGGTCGTCAAGTTCGTTTAATTTGGCAGGGCGCACCGGCGTATTGCAAAGCCCCGTGTATTCCGCACAGGAAGAGGGCATCATCCTCCTCAGCATCACAGTGGACCCGCAAGGCAATGTCATCAGCGCATCCGTCCGCTCCGGCACAACCATCAGCAACGCCCAAATGCGCAATTCAGCCATTGACGCAGCAAAGCGAACAAAGTTCAATGCCATCAATAGCGGCGGAAATGCCACAGGGACAATTACATACAAGTATAAATTGAATTAGTATGAAAAGAGTATTTTTATTTTTAGCGGATGGCTTCGAGGAAATCGAGGCAAGTGGCACGGTGGATATTTTGCGGCGTGGAGGCTTGGATGTGACCACTGTTTCTGTCGCGGCTGCATTGCAGGTGCCGGGGGCGCATGGCATTCCGGTGGTGGCTGACGCGCTGTTTGCGGCGGTGGATTTTTCCGGCGGCGATTTGCTGGTATTGCCCGGCGGCGGTTCCGGAACAAAAAATTTGAACGCCCACGAGGGTTTGAAAAACCTGCTCAAACAACATGCCGCAGCAGGCAAAAAAATAGCAGCGATTTGTGCAGCACCAATGGTGCTCGGCGGCTTATGGCTGCTGCAAGGCAAACAAGCCACCTGCTACCCCGGCATGGAAAATACGCTGGACGGTGCCACAATCGCAGATGCAAGCGTTGTGAAAGACGGCAACATCATCACCGGAAAAGGTCCGGGCTACACATTCGAGTTTGCGCTGGCACTCGTGGCAGAGTTGCAAGGGCAGGCGAAAGCCGATGAAGTGGCAGCAGGGATGCTGTTAAGCCCGCAATGACGAAGCGCACAAACAACCCCAACCTTTTTTTCAATCAGATTGGGGTTATTCCATAGATGTTATTTACTTATTTTTTGAAATAATCGGCTACTGCTTCGTTGGGAACCATCTCTTCTTTGAAAGTGTAAGCTCCTGTTTTAAGCGACTTTACCATTTTTATCACTTTTGAATATGAACGTCCTTCGGACTTCTCGCGGTATCCCGCGACGGTTTTTTTTGCCATGACTTCTCGTTTTTATTTAATTTCTTTATGAACGGTCATTCTTTTCAGAATGGGATTGTATTTCTTCAATTCCAAACGTCCCGTTGTTACTTTTCTATTCTTTGTGGTGATGTAGCGGGATGTGCCCGGCAGACCACTTGCCTTGTGCTCGGTGCATTCCAAGATGACCTGAACGCGATTTCCTTTTGCTTTTTTTGCCATTTCTTAGAGTCTCCTTTTTTTATACGTTAATAAAACCTTTTTCAACCGCCGTTTTAATGGCAGCATCCAAACCCACTTTGTTGATGGTTCGCAATCCATTGGCTGACAGGTTCAACACTACCCAGCAATTCTGCTCTACCCAATAGAATTTTTTGGAAAACAAATTCACATCAAACTTACGCTTCGTGCGGTGGTTTGAGTGCGAAACATTGTTGCCTACCAAAGCTTTTTTCCCGGTAATTTGACAAATCTTTGACATCTTATTCGTTTTTTTCTTTTTTATTATTCAACTTCTAACACGTCCCACAAGCACTCCTTGCTGCATCACGGCTATTTTGTACTCGTAAGGGGCTGCAAAGGTAATGCTTTTTTTTGAATGCTGCAAGTTTTTTTGAAAATTTATTTTTTTTATTACAGTTACAGGTCTAAAAAAACTCATAACTCATAACTCATAACTTCCGTACAAGCGAAGCGCAGTGCGGGGTAGATGGCACCACCCTCGTTTTCGCCCTGAAAGGGCAATATATCCCAGCCCAACGCATCGCGTTGGGTTAATGGGTTTTGTGTGTTTTTCGCCCTGAAAGGGCAACATATCATTATGTTGTCCCATCTCCATAATCATCCATAATTCATCATTCATCATTCATCATTTCCCAACGCGATGCGTTGGGCTGGGATATGTTGCCCTTTCAGGGCGAAAACGAGTAGAAAGAGGTGCCATCTACCCCGCACTGCGCTATCGCTTGTACGGGGTTATCAAAATTGTACCCCATACGGGGTAGATTGAAGACCTTACGGTCTTCCTTATCATCATAAATTTGATGCGGTTGCCCCCCCCTTTTTTTGAAATAACAATTTTTTCCAAAATATTTTCGTACTTTTGCGGAAATTTTTACAAAATAAACAACAGCATGGTTTGGTGTCAAACCTTGTAAATCGTTCAAAACATGATGGAAGAATCTATCGCATTAGCTACAAAAATCGGTCAAGCCCGTGAAAAATATGAATCTTACGAGTCAAAATGTTGGACACAAGTCTATTTTGACAATTTTTCCGGCGGATTTAACGTGTATCATAAAGCCCATCAATTTTCACAAATTGGTGGTGGTGGTGATGCGGAAAAGATTGTTGGGCGAATGCTCGCGGAATGCAATGGCAAACAAGTAGAATTTCTGCCTGAAGGTGGTCGGAAAAGTCCGGACTTCCGGTTTGATGGACAAACATGGGATGTGAAATTCATCGAAAAAGCCAACGAAGAAACCATACGTACCCATATCAGAGATGCACAAAAGGCTGATAATGTCATTTTCTATTTTGGGGACAGCAATAAACTGAAAGAATTAATTTCCGCAAAGATAAGAGAAGTTGGGCGACAGGCAAAAAATAATACGCTCATGAAAATGCCAAATATCTATTACCTTGATGAAGCAAGGGTTTTACAATTGCTTTGGGCTAAATAAAAGCCGACAGATGTTACTCTGTCGGCTAATTTGCGTATTTATGTCATTGGACACCCCCCCGCCGGGCTGGTGGAGAATAATTGGGAGTTTGGTACTCCCGAAACCCATCCCCGTGAACGATTCCGGATTCGAACCGGCTATCAGACCTGCATACTAACCGTTCAATAACGCCGCAAAGATACAACATTTTTTTGAATTATGCAACTAATTTCGAAAATAATAAAATTTATTTCGTACCTTTGCCGCGATTTAAATAATAATAAAAAAAGCAGTTAAAATGTATGGATAAAAAGCAAGGACGAGCGTAGTCATACGCACCATTGGGACATATTTGAACAGCGTTTCAGTTTATTATTGGGCTTTGTGAAACTTCGCAAATTTCGGAAAGTGCTCAAAAGTATTTATAGCAAGGCGTTCACGTGGGGTGCGTGGACTTTTACTAACTTTTATTTGAGCACTAAGGTAGCGAAGACCTCACAAAGCAGATAAAGCACATAATAGTAATTTGTCTGCGTTTTTTGTGTACATAAAAATTTTGAAATTAATTTATATAATATAAACGTTTAAAAATTAAACACAATGAAAAGAACATTGATTATCGCTGCTACGGCAGTGTTTGCAGCAACCACCGTGTTGTCTGCACAAACGCAAAAAGAGTTGGCTAAGGAACGGAAAGAAATTTCCAAGTTGGCAAAGTCGGAATTGAACGACAAGGTGACTAAAGCCGCCAAAAAAGAGGCTAAGAAATTGGCAAAAGCGGGCTGGACGATTTCGCCGGGGGCATTGCCTATCGAAAAGCAGTTGGAGAAATCCTACGAGATGCAGTATCAGTACGATGCCGACAATTTTCCCAAGTATTTGATGGGAGAAGCCAGCACGATTGGCAGCAATTATGATGCCGCCAAGATGCAGGCTCTCGAATTAGCCAAGCAAAACTTAGCCGGGCAGATTCAGACGGAGGTGGCTGCGTTGATTGAAAACAGAATTGCCAATGAGCAATCTCTCTCTGCCGGGCAGGCTGAATCTCTCACGCGAAGTGTGTCGGCAGGCAAAAACATGATTATGCAAAGCCTCGGACGGGTAATCACGGTGATGGAGCTTTATCGCACCGACAAAAAGACCCAAAACAAGGAAGTGCTAATGCGCATCGCCTACAATGCAGAAATGGCAAAAGCAGCCGCGAAAAAGGCTATCCGCGAAAATCTGGAAGAAAGAGGCGACAAACTCGCCAAAGATTTGGATAAAGTGTTAGGGTTTTAATCTGAACCATGATTTTCATAAGATTTTCAAGATTATTACCAGTTACCAGTTACCAGTTACCAGTTACCAGTTACCATTTATCATCTTGGTAATCTTGAAAATCTTATGAAAATCATGGTTCAGACAAAAATTATGAAAACAAAAACGCTCATAGTATTCTACTTTGTATTCTCCACTGCACTCTTTGCCCAGCGGACGGCAAGTGTGTGTGGGGAATACATCTACCATGCGCCCGAAAATGTGTCGCCGGAGCAGGCAAGGCGCACCGCGTTGGAACGTGCTAAGTTGGTGGCGATTGCGGAAGAGTTTAACACACAAATTTCTCAAATCAACACCACCGTAGTGACTAACGAGAATGAAAAATCGGATGTCATTTTTTGGTCTATTAGTGGCAGCGAGGTGAAAGGCGAGTGGCTCGAGGACACCAAGAAGCCGGAATACAGCGTAACCTACGAGCAGAATATGCTGGTGGTGAAAGTGACGGTCTGCGGCAAAGTGCGTGAAATCAAGGGTGCGGGCGTGGACTTCTCGGCAAAAGTGCTGCGCAACGGCACCACAGCCCGCGACGCAAGCAGTGAGTTTGTGAGTGGCAACTATTTGTACCTGCTCTTCCAATCGCCTGCCAATGGCTACCTTGCCGTTTATTTGGTGGATGATGCTGAAAATGCCCAATGCTTGTTGCCCTACGCCGCCGATGCTTCGGGCAAGGTGGCGGTGAAGGGAGGCAAAGAGTATGTGTTTTTCTCGCAAGCGCATGCCGGCGACATCCCCGCATCGGTAGTGGATGAATATCAAATGCGCAGCGAAAAGCCGGTAGAGCAAAACATCCTCTACCTGATTTTTTCCCCCCACGAGTTCACAAAAGCCAACGACACCCGCCGCGAAGACGACGAGGTGCGACTGCCCCGTGAACTGTCGTTTGAAGATTTTCAGAAGTGGCTGGCAAAAAACAGAGGAAGGGATAAAGATATGAGAGTGGATACGAGGGTAATAACAATTAAAAAATAGTCTGAATCAGGATTTTCAGGATTAAAGGATTTTCAAGATTATCATAAATCCATTCATCCTGTTAATCTGAAAATCCTGAAAATCCTGATTCAGACAAAAAAGAAAGTAAAATGAAAAGTCAAATTATTGCATTATCATTGGCGGCATTATGCACCGCCAACGCAAGCGGGCAAACCGTGACGGGCGTTTCAAAAACGGTCAAAATCACATTTGTGCCACCGGTGCAAACATCGGATGTGGATGTGAATATTCCCGACACTAAGGCGAAACAGCCCAATGTGTTTGCTTTGGTCATCGGCAACGAAAATTACAGGGAGAGTGCCATTCCGGTGCCTTTTGCTAACAATGATGCGGATGTGTTCAAACAATATTTGGAAAAAACATTGGGCATACCGGCTTCCAATATCCGATTGATTTCGGATGCCACCAGAGAGCAGATGGAAAAAGGCAAAGATTGGGTGTGTGATTTGGCAACCACATACAAAGGCAATGCAGAAATCATCTTTTACTATGCCGGACACGGACTTTACGACGATGACAAACAAAACTACCTGCTTCCGGTGGACGTTTTGGAGGCAAAACGGGGCATCAAATTGGAAAGTTTGTATCGGCAGTTTGGCAATCTCAAAGATGTGAAAACCACGTGCTTCATAGATGCCTGTTTCAGTGGAAAAGCGAGCGGTGGGATGCTTGTTGCCACGCGGTCGGCTGTGATTGCGCCCAACACAAAGCCGATTGGAAACGTGATAGTGTTTTCTGCCACGAGCATCAAGGAAACGGCACATCCCTACAAAGCACAAAAGCACGGCATTTTCACCTATTTTCTCTTGAAAAATTTACAGCAAACAGCAGGCAATATCTCGTACAAGGAACTGTCGGACAACCTGAAAAGCGAAGTGTTGCACAATTGTATTAAAATCAACGGCAATCCACAAACGCCGGAAACGCTGTTTAGTCAGACAATAGGAAACACATGGACAAAATGGAAATTGAAATGAAACGAACGATTTGCATAATATTATTGATACTCGCGCCAACGCTTTGCTTTGGATTGGCGTCGATTACAAACGTGCAGTTTGAACAAACCGGCGCTGTGGTAATCATTACTTACGACCTGAACGGGTCCGATAAATTGGAATACGTTGAGGCATTTATGACTATAAACGGCACCACGCAGCAGATATCCAAAGTGACCGGCGATGTGGGCGAGGTTGTGGGCGCAGGACGAAAGCAAATCACGTTTGCAATATTTGACGAATTGGGCGATAAGTCGATAGGTGGCAATATCAGTTTCATGGTGCAAGGCACAGACGCCCGCTTTTTCAAAGAACTGAACAAGCAGGGAGTTAGACACGAACAGAATGCGAACTATACAGAAGCCGCGAAATGCTACCGCATAAGTGCAGAAGGCGGCTATGATGTAGCGCAATACAATCTGGGGCTGCTGTATGAGTTTGGCTATGGCGTGAAGAAAAGCAAGAAAGAGGCGAAAGAGTGGTATCGGAAGGCTGCGGAGCAGGGGCGTTTGGATGCGAAGGATAGGTTGAGAAAACTTTGAAAAATATGACAACAATGAAAATACCTACATATAAAAATTTTGAAGAAAAACGAGAGCATTTTCAAATTAAAAAAATTGATACAATTGAAAAGTTTGAAAAAGTTTTCGATGAACATCGTCGCTCATGTGGAATATACAGAGGTGTAAATTCAGCATCTTACAAGATATATACGTCTAAACAGCGCGAATTTATTTGTAATTCTACCAATGTAGATTATATATCAGCATTGGAGGAAAATCATTATATACAGAAATATTTTCAACTTGCTAAGATTTCAATGGGTGAATTCTCTTGCTACAGCATATTACAGCATTATAAAAAACCCACGCCATTTGTAGATTTTACAAAGAATTTTTCTATTGCTTTATTTTTTGCAATGCATGAAGTTGAATTATCTAATCACTCTGATGAAATTAATGATTATGTTACTGTCTTTTTTATTCCAGACAAAAATGTATGTTTATTGGATATTTCGGATAAATTAACAGAAACTATGAAAAGAAAAAAATTATCAATCAAAGAACATGATACTTGCTATCAATCTCTATTCTGGAAATTTTGCGAATCAGCGTTAAAAGATGAGTTACCTAAGATATTCTTACTTAAAGATGATAAAAATTATAAGGAATTTATCAATATAAACAATAATCAGAGAATAATTATGCAGGAAGGTCTATTTATCTATAATAATTATGAGAAAAATCATCTCTTGCCATTAGAAGAATCATTGAAGTCATTTTGCAAAGATGAAATTGAAAACATAAAGCATTCTATTGAGAATGAAAAATATATGTATGAACCAGATACACAACTTATACAAGAATTTGAAAAAGATACAAAAAAACTACAGGAATTTCAAGAAAGATTCGAAGAAAATATTATAACAAGCTACGAGATAAACAAAAAATTGATATCGGATATAAAACGTCAATTCAAGTTGCCGGATAAAGATTTGATATATTTTGATATTGAAAAGATTTTGAACAACATAAATTCTGAAAACACTGATAATAAACATAATAATTTAAAAATATGAAAAAGTTAACAATCTTATTGAGTTTCTACATGGTAGCTGTTTTGAGCGCAACTGCTCAAACATGGAACATCGGCTATCCCAATGCAGCCAATGTAACAGCTACGCTTAGCGGTGGCACCCTCACTATCAGCGGTAGTGGGGCTATGCAAGATTGGTCAGGCAATTCTCCATGGTATTTTCAACGTGCAAGCATTACAACTGTAGTGATAAATAACGGTGTGACAAGCATTGGGGAACGTGCTTTTTACTATAGCCTCAGTCTTATCTCCGTTTCAATTCCTAACAGCGTGATAAGCATTGCGAGTTCGGCTTTTCGCGGTTGCAGCGGTCTTACAAATATCAATGTGGATGCTGCCAATACGCAATATAGTTCGGTTGATGGTGTGGTTTACAACAAAAACCAAACCTCTTTAATTCGATACCCTACGGGAAAGCAAGGTGCTTTCACTATTCCTAACAGCGTGACATGCATTGGGGATTCTGCTTTTTACGAATGCATCGGTCTTACCTCCGTCACCATTGGAAACAGTGTGACAAGCATTGGGAATTATGCCTTTCAAAGTTGCCGCGGTCTTACCTCCGTTACCATTCCTAACAGCGTGACAAGCATTGGGGACCAGGCTTTTGGGGATTGCAGCGGTCTTACCTCCGTTACCATTCCTAACAGCGTGACAAGCATTGGGGATTTGGCGTTTGCTTATTGCACTAGTCTTACCTCCGTTACCATTCCTAACAGCGTGACAAGCATTGGGGATTGGGCTTTTTTCGATTGCCGCGGTCTTACCTCCGTTACCATTCCTAACAGCGTGACAAGCATTGGGTTTCGGGCTTTTGACGGCTGCCGCGGTCTTACCTCCGTTACCATTCCTAACAGCGTGACAAGCATTGGGGATTGGGCTTTTGGTTTTTGCACTAGTCTTACCTCCGTTACCATTCCTAACAGCGTGACAAGCATTGGAGGGAATGCTTTTTCCTATTGCAGCGGTCTTACCGCCATATATGTTCATCGTACTACTCCGGTGAGTTTAGACGGCAATGTCTTTTTTGATGTTAATAAAAACACCTGTATTTTATATGTGCCGACAGGCTTTACATCTGCATACAGAGCAGCAACGCAATGGACGGATTTCTCAAATATTGTGGAGTTTGCAGCAACTGTAGAACAATACACCATCACAACTTTCGCAGGCACAGGCATTTCCGCGACGACTGGCACAGGCACTTACAATTCAGGCACAGTTGCCTCCATTGGCTGCACCGTAACTTCGGGCTACACTTTTGACGGCTGGTATGACGGCTCCACAAAAGTTTCAAGCAGCCAATCCTACAGTTTTACCGTTACCGCAGCAAAAACATTGCAAGCCCGAGCAATATATACCATCACAGCCTCAACAGGTAGCAACGGAGCAATTTCTCCGAGTGGCACTGCGACCGTTAGTCAAGGCAACAGCCAAACCTATACCTTTACAGCAGATACCGGTTACGAAATTGACCAAGTGCTAATAGACGGCACAAACAATGCCACCGCTGTTTCAGCCGGTAGCTACACCTTTACGAATGTAACAGAAAATCATACCATTGCGGTAAGTTTCAAGCAAAAGCAATATACAATTACGCCATCTGTAAATGGTGATAATGGTAATATTTCACCATCGACTAATCAAACCGTAACGCATGGCAATAGTCAAACATTTACTTTCACACCTGCCACCGGCTATGAAATCAACCAAGTTTTGATTGATGGCTCAAATCAAGGTGCCATAAGCAGTTATACCTTTTCAAACGTGACCGCCAACCATACTATTTCCGTATCATTCAAGCAAAAGCAATATGCCATTACTGTTTCAAAAGGGAATAATGGAACGGTTTCGCCGTCCACCAATCAATCTGTAACACACGGCGGCAGTCAGACGTTTACCTTTACACCAAGTACCGTAGCCTACGAAATAGACCAAGTTTTGATAGACGGCGTGAATAACACTGCTGCCGTTTCAGCAGGCAGTTATACATTTACGGATGTGACTGCTGCACACTCTATTTATGTGACATTCAAGCAAAAACAATACACAATTACGGTTTCAAAGGGCGAAAATGGCAGCATCACGCCGGCAACAAATCCAACCGTGCTATATGGAAGAAACAGCCAAACTTTTGCCATTACCGCAAATACCAACTACACCATCGACCAAGTTTTGATAGACGGCGTGAATAACGCGACTGCCGTTTCAAACCGCAGTTATACCTTTACGAATGTAACCGAAAATCATACCATTGCCGTATCGTTCAAGCCGACCTACACCATCACGGCATCCATCAAAAACAGCGGCACTATTTCACCCAACGGCACTGTAACCGTTGGGCAAGGTGAAAATCAGACATTCACATTTTTGCCTAATGCCGGAGAGGACATCAATCAGGTGTTGGTGGATGGGGTAAACAATCCGGATGCTGTTTTCTACGGCAGTTACACTTTTACAAATGTCACTGCTCATCACACAATTACCGTGTCGTTTAAGCCGCAATTGCCGACTTTCTCGGAAACTTTTGAGGGTGCCACCTTTGCGTGGACATTGGCGAATGGCACGCAGACCAATAAATGGGTCATCGGCAATGCCACGAGTTACGAAGGCGACAAATCGGCTTACATATCCAACAATGGCACTGCCAATGCCTACACCACTACTCAGAGTAGCGTGGTGCATCTCTACCGCAATGTGACGGTAAGCACTAACAGCCAACTTTCGTTCTCTTGGAAAGGGCGGGGCGAGGCAGAATACGATGTGCTGAAAGTCTATTTGGTGCCCACCACAACCACGCCAACAGCCGGTAGCAGTCTATCCGGCACGTTATTAGGCACCTACCATGACGGCAGTGTTTGGAAACAAGAAACCATCGACTTATCGGCGTATGCAGGCACAAAACGGTTGGTCTTCAGTTGGCAAAACGACAACTCGGAGGGCATTCAGCCGCCCATCGCCATCGACAACGTGCAACTCTCGAACACCTACGCCACCAATGCCACCGGCAACAGCACAGTCATGGGCACAGTAGCCCCCGCCACAAAACAATTCGCAACCGGCACCTACGCGATTGCCGACCATTTTATCCCCACTGCAAAAACAGGCTATCACTTTGTGAAATGGACGTTAAACGGTAGTAATGAGGAAATTACATCATTTACGATAAGCGGAGCAACGGTCAATTTGGTAGCCAATTTTGAGGTAAACGCGCCAAGCACTTACACCGTTACTGCCACAAGCAACAACACAACAATGGGAACAGTGTCGCCAACTTCAAAAACCCTAACAAACGGCACCTATCCAATTTCAGACCATTTCACGCCCACTGCAAAAACAGGCTATCACTTCGTAAAATGGACGTTAGCGAGCAGTAGCACTGCCATTACAACATTCACTGTAAACGACGCGCCGGTCAGTTTAACGGCAAATTTTGAGGCAGACATCACGCCCACCTACACCGTCAATGCAGCAAGCAACAATAAAAACATGGGAACAGTGTCGCCAAGTTCAAAATCCTTAGAATCAGGCACCTACACAATTGCCGACCATTTCACACCCACAGCAGC
>BNTU01000057.1 GCA_025996835.1 Bacteroidia bacterium | reverse complement strand
CTACTGTAACAGAGATTGGCAAGTCGGTTTTCAGTAATTGCATCGAACTGACCGCCATACACAATTACGCACCCACGCCACAGCTCATCTTCGGCAAAAACGTCTTTGACCCAACCACCTATAACCGAGCATGGCTGTATGTGATAACCGGTGCAGAAGAGTCGTATAGCGTTGCCAAAGACTGGGAGCGGTTTGACCAAAAAATTCAAAACGGCATTAGTTTAGTTTCTTTCGATTCGCAAGAAGGCAGTTATGTACCGCAACTGAGTGTGATGACAGGCGGCAGCATCGGCTCACAGTCAGCCGTCCCGATGCGCATTGGCTACCGCTTCGATGGCTGGTATCAAGATAAAGCCTGCACCAAGTATTGGAGTGTTGCAGACGGTGAAGTCAAGACAGACATGACGCTGTATGCTAAGTGGGTGCCGGCTTTCAGGGTAACATTCGATTCGAAAGGCGGTAGCGATATAGACGAGCAATATGTGGACAAGGGCAACAGCATCCTGTACCGTGACCCCGTGTTTGAGGGCTACTCCTTTGAAGGTTGGTTTGAAGACTACGCTTGCGACACACTCCCATGGGGATATGACGACATCGTGTACAAAAACATGAAACTATACGCCGGCTGGCAAGCAATCGCCACTGCCATAGCCCCCATCACCGTCAATGATGTAAAAACGGGGCAAACTTCGTCCGTGCAGGCATATCCCAACCCCACCACAGGCGAAATAAACATCCTCAACGCCAACGGTGCAGAAATAAAGGTCTACAACCTGACAGGCTTATTGCTATACCGCACCCACGAGAGCCGCATAGATATGTCGGCATACCCCAACGGCATCTACCTGCTATGGGTAGGAAACCAAACACTAACAATAATAAAAAAATAACTAATAACTCATAACTCATAACTCAAAATTATTTCGTACCTTTGCCGCCGAATAACAAAAGTTATAAACAAATTACAAACAAGTTGTGTTATGAAAAAGATATTTTTATTTACGATGCTCGCATGGATAGCGTGCAACACAACAATGGCACAGCCATTCGGCGGCGGTTCGGGCACGTCTTCCGACCCTTATCTCATTACCTCCAAAGCTGATTGGGACGCTTTGGCGGACGCTAGAAATAGGTTTTCCGGCGTGTATTTTGTGTTGACAGAAGATTTGACGGGTATTACAAAATCCATTGGTAGTATACTCGGATTTAAGGGTAACTTTAATGGTTGGGGACATGTAGTGGATGTGAATACAGTTTCTCCGTTTGATAATATTGATGATGGCGGCTCCATCAGAAACTTAGGTGTAACCGGCAGTGTGGGTAATGCTGCAGCTCGGTGGGAAGGAGGCATTGCTGGTTTCGTGAGAGGAGGTCACATCCAAAATTGTTACAACCTTGCTAGTGTTACATGTCAGATGGAACTGTCTGTAGATAGTCATGTTAGTGGCATTGCGCCTTTGGCTGAGCCAAGCACGATAGATAAGTGCTACAATGCAGGTGAACTAACCGGTCGTGCTGTTTGCGGTATAAGTGTAGCTTCTATGGGTAGTTCTATTACAAATAGTTTTGCAGCTAATAGCAGAATAACTACTACCATAGCCGGTTGGAGTGGCAGAATATCGATGTTTTTAGCAGGTAGTCACGATCCTGACATACGTAAATGTTATGCTAACCAAGACATGGAAATAAATGGTGCGAAGGTAACTACGGATAAAGGTGTACAAGCTATAAATGGAGCAGATGCATCACTTGCTCTTTTTAGATTCCAAGTATGGATTGAAGGTTTTTTGGGGTGGGATTTCAAGGACGTTTGGGTTATGCCGGGTAATACGAGCGGTCCCACGAAGGGGTTGCCGGTGCTCAGAAAAACCTACTGTAATACAGTCCAAAGTCGCGAATTTACTCGAAATAATTGTGGAGCCGGAGAAACTCCCGGTCCGCCGGTACCTTATATAGTTCCTGCGGGTAGGCACAAGTCTACTATTAGCACAGCCGATGCTAACCGGATAGCGCAGGACGATATAACGAACAATGGTCAAAACTGGGTTAATAGTAATGGTTCTTGTATAGCCATTACCTACAATATCACGTACAATGGCAATGGACACACCGGAGGTTCTGTTCCCTATAATGGCACAAAAACGTACGGTGTGAATTACCCCACCGTAGGAGCCGGTCATAATCCGGGAAGTTTAACGAGAACCGGTTACACTTTCAATGGATGGAATACAGACCGCACTGCCACTACTCCGTTGACAAGTTATACCGTTGATGCAGCCACCACGCTATATGCGGTGTGGGCACCCATTACCTACAATATCACGTACAATGGCAATGGAAATACCGGAGGTTCTGTTCCCGCTAATGGCACAAAAACACACGATGTGGCTTACACTGCCGTAGGAGTCGGTCACAATCCGGGAAGTTTAACGAGAACCGGTTACACTTTCAAAGGATGGAATACAGTCCGCACTGCCACTACTCCGTTGACAAGTTACACCGTCAATGCTGCCGCCACGCTATATGCGGTGTGGGAGCCCATTACCTACACTATCTCGTACAATGGCAATGGACACACCGGAGGTTCTGTTCCCGCTAATGGCACAAAAACACACGATGTGGCTTACACCGCCGTAGGAGTCGGTCACAATCCGGGAAACTTAACGAAAACCGGTTACACTTTCAAAGGATGGAATACAGACCGCACTGCCACTACTCCGTTGACAAGTTACACCGTCAATGCTGCCGCCACGCTATATGCGGTGTGGGAGCTCGACCCGACTGATGGCGATGCCGATGCTGATGGCGATGCTGATGCTGATGCCGATGCTGATGCCGATGCTGATGCCGATGCTGATGGCGATGCTGATGGCGATGCTGATGCTGATGGTGATGCTGATGGCGATGCTGATGCTGATGCTGATGCTGATGGCGATGCTGATGGCGATGCCACCTACACTATCACGTACGATGGCAATAGACACACCGGAGGTTCTGTTCCCGCTAATGGCACAAAAACACACAATGTGGCTTACACCGCCGTAGGAGCCGGTCATAATCCGGGAAACTTAACGAGAACCGGTTACACTTTCAACGGTTGGCATACAAACAGCACTGCCACTGCTCCGTTGACAAGTTATACCGTCGATGCTGCCGCCACGCTATATGCAGTGTGGGTGCTCGCTCCACCACCACCACCTGCCACCTACGCTATCACGTACAATGGCAATGGAAATACCGGAGGTTCTGTTCCCGCTAATGGCACAAAAACGCACGATGTGGCTTACACCGCCGTAGGAGCCGGTCATAATTCGGGAAACTTAACGAGAACCGGTTACACTTTCAAAGGATGGAATACAGTCCGCACTGCCACTGCTCCGTTGACGGCATATACCGACAATGCAAACGCCGTACTATATGCGGTGTGGGAAGCCTTTACTTACACTATCACATACGATGCCAATGGAGCCACCGGAGGGAGTGTTCCTCCGGATGGTAAAAAAACGTACAATGTGGCTTACACCAACGTAGGAGCCGGTTACAATCCGGGAGGCTTAACGAAAACCGGTTACACTTTCAAAGGATGGAATACAAACCGCACTGCCACTGCTCCGTTGACGGCAAACAGTTATACCACCAATGCAGCCGCCACGCTATATGCGGTGTGGGAACGACTCTACACCATCACCTTTGAACCCAACGGAGGTACAGGAACGATGGCGTCGGTAACAAAACAAAGCGGCAATATAGACTTACCTCAAAATACCTTTATTGCTCCGTTCAACACACAATTTGCCGGTTGGTCACAGGACAGAAATTCTCCTGCGGAATGGGCAGACAACAGTAAGTTCTATTTGGTAGCCGACATAACGTTATACGCGCAGTGGATTAAAACTGTTACAAGCATAAGTCTCAGTGAACAAAATCTCTCTCTGAGCATCGGCGTCTGGTCGCAACCGACAGCCACCCTCATTGCCACAGTAGAACCCGAAGACGCCTCCAACAAAGGTATAACATGGGCGAGCAGCGACCCAAACATAGCCACAGTAAGCACTACCGGCACAGTAACAGCAAAAAAAGCAGGCAGAGCCTTCATAACGGCAACCACCCATGATGGAAACAAAAAGGAAACTTGCGAAGTGCGTGTGATGGAGAAATGGAGTTTTGGCGACATAGATGCAGAAACAGACGGCAAAATACTCGAAATAACCGGCATCGGTGAAATGCCGGATTGGGGCGAAGCCGTAAGTCCCGCTCCGTGGGGAAAGTACGCCTCCACTATCACCACCGTGGTAGTGCATTCAGGCGTGACCACCGTAGGTGCCAATGCGTTTTACAATCTGTATGCGTGCTCTTCCATCACTCTACCCAATAATCTCTTAATTATTGGCGATCAAGCCTTTAAAGAGTGCCGCGCTTTGCAGAGCATCACCATTCCGGCTACTGTAACAGAGATTGGCACATCGGCTTTTAGTAATTGCACCGAACTGACCGCCATATACAATTACGCACCCACGCCACAGCCCATTTCCGGCAAGAACGTCTTTGCTCCAACCACCTATAACCGCGCATGGCTGTATGTGATAGACGGTGCAGAAGAGTTGTATCTTGTTGCCAAAGAATGGGAGCGGTTTACTATGCAAATCGGCATTAGTCAGGTCATCTTCGATTCGCAAGGCGGCAGCTATGTACCGCGGCTGAGTGTGGTGACGGGAGGTAGCATCGGCTTCCAGCCCGCCGTCCCGACACGCATCGGCTACCGCTTCGATGGCTGGTATCAAGATAAAGCCTGCACCAAGTATTGGAGTGTTACAGACAATGCAGTAAAGGCAGACATGACACTGTATGCCAAGTGGGTGCCGGCTTTCAGGGTAACATTCGATTCGAGAGGCGGCAGCGGCATAGACGAGCAATTAGTGGACAAGGGCAACAGCATCCTGTACCTTGACCCCGCGTTTGAAGGCTACTCCTTTGAAGGCTGGTTTGAAGACTACGCTTGCACCACACTCCCATGGGGATATGACGACATCGTGTACAAAAACATGAAACTCTACGCCGGCTGGCAAGCAATCGCCACTGCCATAACTCCCATCACCGTCAATGACGACAAAACGGGGCAAACTTCGTCCGTGCAGGCATATCCCAACCCCACCACAGGCGAAATAAACATCCTCAACGCCAACGGTGCAGAAATAAAGGTCTACAACCTGACAGGCTTATTGCTATACCGCACCCACGAGAGCCGCATAGATATGTCGGCATACCCCAACGGCATCTACCTGCTATGGGTAGGAAATCAAACATTGACGATAGTAAAGAAATAACTCATAACTCATAACTCAACCCGCAATCATACGGAAATGAACGCCACCAAAAAGCAGAAACTTCCTTTGGTAATTTCTATCGGTTGGACGTTGGAAATAATCATCGTCGGCAACCAGCCCGAAATCACGCCTAAAACAACGATGCTTCCCAGCGAAATCATAATTCCGGAGGGAGTGATTGCATCGGCAATATATAATTTTGTTTCAAGAAGTTCCACGTTTTCAAAGACATTCATTTCCTCAATCAGGTTGAAACTTTGGAACACGAAACCGATGTTTTCCTTGCGGGTTTGCGTGCGCTCCTTTTCTTTCAGATGCCCGACCTCATTTCCGGCAAGATAATACTTCCCGGAGGTTGGATTGTCCAACAGACCGAGGATGTTCAACAGGGTGGATTTGCCACAGCCCGAAGGTCCCATAATGGCGATAAATTCGCCGTCTTTCACTGCCAACGATACGTTGTTCAACGCCACTGTTTCCACTTCTTCTGTGCGGAATACTTTCGTTAAATTTTCAATTTTTAACATGACTTTTATTTTTTAATTAATTTTATTTACTCTTAATAAAAAAGCGTGTAACCTTTTTATATTGGTTTACACGCTTTTATTTCTTTATGAAAAAAGATTTATATTTCCCAGGGATTCAGTATCCTTAAATTTTCTATGGATTTGAAATCAGCAACATTCCGGGTTACTAATGTTAGATTGCGAACCAGTGCAGTTGCAGCAATAATTGCATCGCCAAGCCCAATTTTCTTTTGCTGCCTTATTAATACGGTTTTTTCCACAACAGATTGATTAATAGGCAAAATAGTTGCTGTATTCATGAAATTTTGCAAAATTTGTAATTGGGATGGCGTCACCTGATGCCATCCTAATGTTTCCATATAAGTAACCGCCGAAATGACGAGCGGCATTTGCAAAACGACCTTTTTGACATTTTCGGGCATAAGACTACCCAGCACATCAATAATTACATTGGTATCAATTAAAAATCTCTGTTCCATTCTGCTCTTGCATGTTGCGTATGTTCTTTTAACAGAAGACCTTCTTCTCTCGATAACGCACCCCAAAAATCCCCTAAAGTTTTTTGCGGTTGCTGCACTAATTCATCCAATGCAAGAAATGTAACCTCAATACGTTTCCCGACATACATATCCGGTATGGATAACATAATATCGGTATTTTCCGGAGTTATGACTGTTCGTACCATAAAAATTTAATTTAGATGGTGCAAAGATACGATATTTTTTTCAAATACCAAAAAACGTGTAAACCAATATGTCAAAGAACGCTTTATTTTTAGTTAGGAATTATCAGTCTCACAACTTCTTAACTCCCAATTCATTTCAAAATCAACTCTTCCGCATCGCCGTAATTATCATAACTCGAAGTAATCACTTTGTCGCCCGGCTCCAAACCTTCCAGCACTTCATAATGCAACGGATTTTGCCGTCCGATGCGAATGTTGCGGCGAACGGCTTTTTTGCCGTCCGGGGTTACTGCAAATATCCATTGTCCGCCGGTGCTTTGATAAAATGCGCCGCGTGGAATCAGCACCGCCTCCACCGGTTGTCCCAACTGCCCGTCCACCGGCGATTTCACATCCAGATTATCGACCCGCAGGCGCACCAAAATCAGATTTCGGCGGATATTGTTCAAACTTTCTTCCATCTGTTCCACCTGTATGCCGCGGAAAATGGAATCCTGCCTTTGGCGTTCGATTACCAATTCCGAGCCTTTCACGGCAAATTCATAATCCTCTTTCGCCTGCAAATATTCTTCCCGAGAAATCAGTTTCTCGTTATACAAATTCGTGTATTGCTCATATTTCCGCTGATTCATTCGATGTGCACTAACCATCGCCGTGGTACGCTTCTGCGCGTGAGCATATTCGTCCGACAAACCGTTGACATCGACCACCGCTTGTTCGATTTCGCGATACACTTGGCGGAGCGTTGCCTCGTGCTCACTTTTGGCAATCACCAATCGCTGTTTGCTTCTTTTCATTTCCGACGACCGGGAAAAGCCGTCGAAAAGCGGGATAGACAGCGACAGTCCCACATAACTTCCTTCGCGGGCTTTCAACTGTTCCGAAAACGAGAGATAAGTGCCTCTGTCTATTAACCGCGAAAATCCGGTAGAAATTCCTGCGCTCGCCGACAAAGTCGGGAACAACCGCCCACGGGCAATTTTGTATTGCATCTCGGTGGCAGACAAAGACTTATCGGCAGACAACACTTTGGGCAAAGTCGATAATGCCTGTTGAAAAACATCAAAAGCACTTTCCGATTCTTTGCTTGCCAACACCGTTTTATCATAATCGGTGATGCGCAAATCGTCTTCTACCGCCCAGTTCATTTTTTCTTTTAACTTGATGATTTCCAGATTGTAAAGATTGGTCTGTTTTGTCAATAAAAAACGGTCTTCCGCTTCCTTGGCTTGAATTTCAGTCAAGTCGGGAATGGATTTGATGCCCAATTCTTCCATCCGTTGAAATTTTTTCAGATTACCGACACTTTCTTCCAATTGCTGCTGCGCCAATCCCACCGTTCCCTTATAATAAAGCACATTGAAAAAGGTTTCCATCACCTCGAAAGCGATTTTGTCTTTGAGTGCCTGCAAGTCTTCGTTGCCTTTCAGACGGTTGATTTTCGCCATTTTTGCCCGATACACTTGCGACAAGCCATCTAACAAAGTCATAGAAGCATAAATTTCGTAGGCATTGCTGAAAGTATTATCACTGACGTATGCATTCGTTTCTTCATCCGTATGACGACCAAAACTCACCCGCACATTTGTTCCTGCGCCCACGGACGGCAAAAATCCGCCAATCACCTCCAGCCGGTCGAGTTTATAAATGGCATTCTGCGCCTCCTGCCGAGTCCGCTGCGGATTGTGCACGATAGCATATTGAATACATTCGTCCAAAGAGAGTGCTTTTTCCTGCGCAACAACCATTTGCGAAAAAAAGACTGCCAATATCATCCAATTATATTTCATTTTGCATTTAATTTCTTTGTTCTACTTAATTAAATGCTAAATTCGTGCCAAAGTCATAAGTCATTGATATTCGTATGATTATAAAAACGAAAGGTTGAAAGAGTGTAAAGTTATTTTACACCTATTGGTAAATTATTTTACAGAAAAATAAATCACAGGACGAACTTAATCTAAAAAAACATTCCTGCGTGCCGGCGTGAGGTCGATGGTTGAAATCACAGGACGAAACGAAAATGGTGCTGTTTTTTCGATTCTGAGATTATTATTTTCCGGCGACAGTTCGGCACGTACTCCGATGTGAATGAGAGCCGTTCGTAACATTACTTCTTCGGTATCGCCTAAAGGTAGAAATAGTGGAAGTTCTTGATATTCAACTACTTTTACGTCAGGTAAAAAACCATTGCTATAGTCAGATGAGTTGTCTGCATTCATAAGTTTAACAACTATGGGCTGCATACCCCACGTATTGTTTTTTTGCTTTTGAGGGTCTTTCTCATAAAGCGTGACTGAGCCTACATTTTTGCCGACGGTAGTCGTTCCAATGAGAACGACATTCATATAGGGTTGTAATCCGTTGATTACCAATTCGCTTGCCGATGCCGTTCTATTGGAAGTCAGGACATAGATGCGATTAAGTCCTGTCAGTTTATTCATGGCGACACGTTCCAAAACAATCCCATTCCCATCGTATTTTTCTATTTGGTCTTGAAAAAATGTTTTGTTATAATTCGCACCTCCTGTCTCCCGCAAATAACTGTCAAGGAGAGAATTATATTCTTCCTTTCCAAACAAGTCGGAAGATGGCCGATTAGCAATCATGCTGGAAAGTGCGACCGAAGTGGACATAGCACCACCACTGTTGTAGCGCAAATCAAGAATCAATTCGTTAATGCTTTGTTCTTGAAATTTACCAAAAACCTGATTCAATTCTTTTACATAAGCGAGGCTGTTGTTGCCGTTATCCTGGGCGAAAAAATTGTATATCAGATAACCGATTTTTTTGTTGCTTATTTCGTAAACGGTATCTAAAAAAATCGGATTTTCTTCGTATTTAACGACTGAGAGGGATACTTCTCTGATGGTATTTTGCGTAATAATTCCCAAGGTATGATTGGCAGAAAGTGCATTAAGCAAATCATCATTGTTCGTTGACAGTTGAGCACCGTTGATAGTGACGAAAAAATCGCCTCGATTCAATCCTGCTTGCGATGCGGGAGAATTGGGCTTTACATAGTTAATCAGCCCGACTAACGAGTTGTCGTCCGATCGTCCCAAAGTGAAATCATACCCCGCCTCCAGTTGTACGCCCGAAAGCGACTCTAATAATTCAATGAAATTTTCTTGAATCCACGAAAAACGGTCGCCTCTGTAAAGCAAGGACTCAAAATATTCCCCCGGCTCAAGGTTTTTATCTGTTTTTACCGGCAGATTGTCGCTCCACAAATACCACGCTTCCATGTTCTCCAATATCCAGTCGTTGACATTCTGATTTCGGCGAATTTCTTCATCTATGAAATCATGTTCTTCGCACGATGAAAAGAGCGTTAACGAACCGAGCACAACAAGTGCTAAACTAATTTTTCTTGACATAAAATAGTGCATAATAATAGTTTTTATTAAAATGATTTTTCAGACGGCAAAGGTATGACAAATTCGGCAAATTGCAAAATTTTGGTAATTCGTTGACTAAGTGCAAAACGCAGATTTGGCGAACTATTTTAAAATTATCTGCCGAATGTGGTGTTTTTATAGTAGATTTGGCAGGTTATTTTTTAATCAAACAAATTTTCCATAGTAACTTCGCTCTGAATATTATTCCAATACTCATTGTGTTTTACTCCGTAAGTTGTTAGCATTGTGGTATGTATGGTTTTGCGAGTGCCGGTTTCTTCAACAAAAGTGCCCAATTTGTTTCGCAGATTTTCATCATAACTTTTTGTAATCACAAATGGTTTATTTGAATATTTCATTTCGCAAAGATTGATAATATTGTCGTTTCTGTCGATAAGCAAATCAATTTGTGCACCGCTTTTCGCCTCTTTGCTACGCCAACCCGAAGTGTATGAAACTACGCCTCCGATACTTAATGCTTTCTTAATCTGCTCAATGTGTGTTTGGCACAGCAACTCAAACGAATAGCCCGACCACGCTTTATACGCACTGCTGCCCGTTAAACTGCTCCAATAATCGCTATTTGTCCCTTTTTTATCTTTTACAAAATTGAGATAAAACAGTGAATAAAAATCCGTTAGTTGGTACAGCTGATATTTCTTTTTAGTGGCGAAATTGTTGTTAATTGAAATAAACCCACACTGCTCCAACTCATCCAAAATGCTTGTTAAGCCGCCGCCGATTGAAATGCGCGAAAACTTCGAGACTTCATCACGGGTTAAACCTTTGTATTTTTGTGCAAATGCCTCAATGATTTGCCTGTATTTCTGTGGCAACTTGAACAGCGAAGAATAGAGTTTATCATATTCATCACGCAATATGGCATTTTTTTTAAAGAACAGATTATCAATATTTTGCGATAATCCCAACGATTTTTCCAACTGTTCCAAATAATAGGGCACACCTCCCAAAATCATATAACATTCGAGAATTTGAAAACGCGACATCACAATTTTTTTTGATTTCAAAAACTGCTCTGTTTCGCTCAATGTAAATGGCTCTAAACGAATTTGACGGGTTACGCGATTGTGCAAACCACCGCGATTTTTAATGATTTTGTTGGTAATCCACGAAGTAGCTGAGCCGCACACTACCAAAAAAATATCTTTCTGCGCGGAAGCAAATGTGTTCCAAAAATACTCAAATGCCGACAAAAAGCCCGATTTGGCATTGTCTAACCACGGTAATTCGTCTATAAAAATCACTTTTCTGCCTTTGGTTTTGACACGTCGCAAATATTTTTCCAACTGCACAAAAGCCGTTTGCCAATCCTCCGCAAGTGGGTAATTGGCTGTGCTGTATTTGTTTAGTGTAGTTGTAAAATTAAAAAGTTGCTGTTTTTTGCTTGCATTTTCGGCTCCCGAAAAATAGAAAGTAAATTTTTCGCCAAAAAAATGCCTTATCAAAAAAGTTTTGCCAACTCTGCGCCTGCCATAGACCGCAAGCAACTCGGCTTTGTCGGAATTTAGATATTCCGTAAGCCGATTTATCTCTGATTTTCTGCCAATTATATTTTTCATAATTCAAATTATTTTTCGCCGCAAAGGTACAAAAAAATATTGATTTGGCAAACTATTTAAAAATTATCTGCCGAATGTGGTGTTTTTTCTATAGATTCGGCGAAAAATAAATTAATTTACGGTAAAGAAATATTGACTATCTTTGCACGTCTTATTTATAAACATAAACGATGAAAAAAGGCAGCATCCTAATTGTTGATGACAACAAAAATGTATTGACGGCATTGCGCATCCTGCTCGAAAATTATTTCGAGCGCGTGACGCTCTTGACTTCTCCCAACCAACTCCACACGCTTGTGAGGGAAGTTTCGCCCGACATTGTCCTCTTGGATATGAATTTTTCATCCGGGATTAATACGGGAAATGAAGGTTTGTATTGGCTTTCGGAAATTAAGAAATTGGATGCCGACCTGCCGGTTGTGTTGTTCACGGCGTATGCCGATATTGATTTGGCAGTCAAGGCTTTAAAGCAAGGCGCAAGTGATTTTGTGGTCAAGCCTTGGGACAATGCCAAACTGATTGCTACCCTGCAAGCGGCTTATTCCTTGCGGGAATCGCGCAAAGAAGTGAAGCAACTGCTTGAGAAACAGGGCGTTATCAATTTAGAATTGAATAAGGAACTGGATATTCGCTTGATTAGTGCCACCAACCGCCGGTTGCAGGAATCGGTGCAAAAAGGCGAATTTCGGGAAGATTTGCTCTATCGCATCAACACCATTCAGATAGAAGTGCCGCCGTTGCGGCAGCGTGTGGAAGATATTCCGCTGTTAGCCGAGTTCTTTTTGAAAAAATACGCGCGAAAATACAAGAAAGAGAATCTGCAACTTTCTGCCGAAGCCGGCGCAAAACTGCAAGCCTGTCGCTGGTCGGGCAACGTCCGCGAATTGCAACACACCTTAGAAAAGGCGGTTATTCTGTCGGAAAACACTGTTTTGCAGCCGGCTGATTTTTACCTGCAAAAATCAAATTCTGCCGACCTTGGGTTTGATAATCTGACTTTGGAGGATGCGGAAAAAATTCTCATTCAAAATTCTTTGAAACGCAACAAAGACAATCTGTCTGCCGTAGCCGCGGAATTGGGCATCACGCGACCCACATTATACAGCAAAATGAAAAAATACAATGTTTAAATCCATACAATACAAACTCTATATTTATACGGTATTGCTGGTTGTGGCGGTGTCGGGGACGACTTTTGCCCTTTTTGTCGAACAATATATCTATGTCGTGACGGGCGTAATCCTGATGTTGATTTGCCTCTCTGCCTTGAGCAAATGTTACCAACGTTACAATCGAAATATCCTGTTTTTGCTCAATGCCTTGGATAACGGCGATTATTCCTTTCATTTTGCGGAAACCAAACTGTCCACTCGCGAAAAAGAGATGAATATGATGATGAATCGCATCAAGGAAATTCTGGCGAATGCTCGCAAGGAAGTGATTGAAAATGAGCATTTTTTGAGTTTAATTCTTGAATGTGTTTCCACCGGAATTATTATTGTCGACGACCGGGGCATCGTCCAAAAAGTTAATCAATCGGCTTTGGATATGTTCGGATTGCCGGTTTTTTCGCATATCAATCAGTTGCAAGCCGTGAACGAAACTTATCCGGCATTGTTTCACGCTTTGAAAGCCGGCGACAGTATTCAGATTGCTTTGCCGACCGAAAGGGAAGAATTGTCTATCAGTTTACAGGTTTCCCAAATCCAACTCAAACGGGGAATGATGCGCATTCTCACACTCAACAATATCGGTAACGAATTGGAAATGAAAGAGATGGAGTCGTGGATTCGCCTCATCCGCGTGATGACTCACGAGATTATGAATTCCATTGCGCCAATCACTTCGCTGAGCGAAACGATGCAATTTTTATATCAGACGGAAGATGACGTGCAAGCATTGAAACAGAACACATTAGAAACATTTGAAACCATCAACACCACAGCATCCGGCTTGTTGTCGTTTGTCGATTCGTATCGCAAATTCACAGCAATACCCAAACCGGAAAAGCGCAATTTCAATTTGAACGCCTTGGTGGACAAAGTAATCAAACTTCACGAGCCACTACTTCGAGAAAAAGGCATCGAATTGAGCAACCTGTTGCCCGAAACGATTTCCATTAATAATTGCCCAAGTATTGATTAATTTACTGAAAAATGCCATTGAAGCCGTAGAATCCGACAATCACGGGAAAATAACACTTACAGTCAGCAAACAAATCCTGGATAGAATCAGCCTCCACGTCGCCAATTCCGGTCAGCCCATTCCGCCGGAAGTGTTACCGCATATCTTTATTCCGTTTTTTACGACCAAAGCATCGGGGTCGGGCATCGGGCTTAGCGTTTCACGGTATATTATGCGTTTGCACGGCGGGAAACTGCAATATTCGCGTTCAAAAGAGGGGATGACTGTTTTTAGTATGGTCTTTTCGGCAGGGCAACCTTAAATTTCCCGCAAATTTAAGGTTGCCCCGGATAATTCATAACTCATAACTCATAACTCATAACTCAAAACTATTTCGTATCTTTGCGCGGTTTTATTTGAAAAAACAATGGCAGATAGATTATTCATATTTGATACGACGCTTCGGGACGGCGAGCAGGTGCCGGGCTGTCAGCTCAACACGATTGAGAAAATTCAGGTGGCGCAAGCCCTTGAAAATCTGGGTGTTGACGTGATTGAGGCGGGATTTCCGGTGTCCAGTCCGGGCGATTTCAATTCGGTGGTGGAAATCTCCAAAGCAGTCACCTGGCCCACGATTTGTGCCCTCACCCGCGCGGTAGAAAACGACATCAAAGTGGCGGCAGAAGCCCTCCAATATGCGAAACACAAACGCATCCACACCGGAATAGGCACATCGCCGGCACACATCAAGTACAAATTTAACTCCACACAGGACGAAATTGTAGAGCGCGCCGTAGCAGCAGTGAAATATGCCAAAAAATTTGTAGAAGACATCGAATTTTATTGCGAAGACGCCGGACGGACAGACAGCAAATACCTCGCACGAGTAGTAGAAGCCGTGATTAAAGCCGGCGCAACGGTTGTCAACATTCCCGACACTACGGGCTATTGCCTTCCGGCGGAATACGGCGAAAAAATCAAATTCCTGATGGAAAACGTGAAAGGTATTCAAAACGCAATCCTTTCCACCCACTGCCACAACGACTTGGGTATGGCAACCGCTAACACCATGGCGGGCATCATCAACGGTGCGCGGCAGGTGGAAGTGACCATCAACGGCATTGGCGAACGCGCCGGCAACACCGCCCTGGAGGAGGTGGCGATGATTCTCAAAAGCCACAAAGAGTTGGCGATAGACACCAACATCAACACGAAGCAGATTTACCCCATATCGCGCATGGTGAGCAGCCTGATGAATATGCCGGTGCAGGCGAACAAGGCGATTGTGGGTCGCAACGCCTTCGCCCATTCGTCGGGAATCCACCAGGACGGCGTGCTGAAAAATCGCGAGAGTTACGAAATCATCGACCCCAAAGACGTAGGCATCGACGACAACATCATCGCGCTGACGGCTCGCAGCGGTCGCGCAGCCCTCAAACACCACCTGAATATTTTGGGAGTAGAACTGCCGCAAGAAAAATTGGACAGCGTGTATGAAGAATTTCTCCAACTCGCCGACCGCAAAAAAGACATCAACGACGACGATGTGCTGATGCTCGCCGGCAAAGACCGCACCGCCTCCCACCGCATCAAGTTGGAATATCTGCAAGTAACGTCCGGACTTGGTTTACAGTCTGTTGCAAGTGTTTGTCTGAACATCGCGGGCGAAAAATTTGAAGCCGCCTCCTCCGGTAATGGTCCTGTGGATGCCGCCATCAAAGCCGTGAAACAGATTATCCACCGCCAAATGACAATCCAAGAGTTTCTAATTCAAGCGATTAACAAAGGCAGCGACGACACGGGCAAGGTGCACATGCAGGTTGAGTACAACGGCACCAATTATTACGGTTTCGCCGCCAACACCGACATCATTGCAGCCTCAGTGGAGGCATATATTGATGCCATCAATAAATTTGTGAAGCAATAAAAATCCTGTCAATCTTGAAAATCTTGTGAAAATCGTGGTTCAGACTTCACTCTATCTTTTTGAATGGCAAAGAATCGCCGTAAATCATAGTTGCCTGCATATTGGTGTAATCTTCTTTCCATTTTCTCTTGGTCGTGCTTGGCAAATTCTTGTCTGAACCATGATTTTCACAAGATTTTCAAGATTACCAAGAAAAAAATCTTGTATCATCCTGAAAATCTTAATAAAATCATGGTTCAAGACGAAACTTTTTATTGAACAAACGCTTGAATTGTAAACTCTTTGCGCCCAAATTAATCAATAAACCTGTTTGTAAGTTATATGCCTCTAAATAATTCATTGCCTGTGATAAATGAACATCTTCAAGATTGGTAATTGCTTTTATTTCAACAGATATTTCACCACAAACTAAAAAATCCACTCTTCGACCGCCCACATCTTCGCCTTTATAAAATAATGGCATTTCAAATTCTCGTTGGTGCTCAACTCCGCGCAATTTCATCTCAATAGACAATGCTCTTTGATATACAACTTCTTGAAATCCATTACCTAAAATGCTATGCACCTCCATAGCACTACCGATAACATCATAGGTAATTTTATCTTGTTCGTCTTTTGTCATAGTATTGTATTTTTAATCTTGTATCATCTTGTAAATCTTGCAAAAATCATGGTTCAGACAAATATCATAATGCTAAAAGTATTTTACGTAATATATACCACATTCATAGGGACTTGCGTGGAAAGTCCCAGCAAATTTAAGGCATAATCGCCAACCGGCACGATGCGGGCTTTGTCGCGTTTGGCAATGGCGCGGGCAATGGCATCAACAGAAGGCGTATCATCTGAAATTACCAAACTGCCGATAGTAACATCTTTTTTCGGATAATAATAAATGCCGTGCGCAACCCGATTGATAAAACCTGATTTTACCAATCTTTGCAACGCTTTTTTTATGGATTCAGATGTTCCAAAAGTGGTAAAATCTTCTGCGAAAAAAATTTTACCCCTCCCGCATTTTTTTACTTTGCTTTCTATCTTATTTTCAATGCTTTGCATATAATTATTTGCTTATTTTTGTCCCAAATATATGATAAATCGGGGACAAAATCAGACTGCAAAGGTAGTGTTTATTTTTGATACAAACCAAGGTAAATAATTTCACCCCTGATGCCATGAGCAAGCCAAAAAAATTAACAAAATCATTTTACACAATCCTGTCAATCTTGAAAATCTTGTGAAAATCGTGGTTCAGACTTCACTCTATCTTTTTATAAAAGATGAAGACTTGCCAACCTTCTTTGCCTTTGAAATTGGTGAGTTGCTCCAATGCTTTGACGTAGCCGACCGAATTTTCTTTGATTGTTTCTATTATTTCGGTGTCGCCTGAGCCGTCGGATTTTTCGGAGGTGCGAATAATCATATCCGAGGTGATGTTGGAGCCGTTGAAAAAGCGGCTTGCTTGCGACATCGCTTTCACGGAAGCCACCCTGTTCATCGCACTTTCGTTCGGCTGTTTGGATGTGTCCAGCGACAGCACCGAAAGCAGATAGGTGTGGTCGTAATCATCCACCACGCGCACGCCTTCAAAGGGGGCAGTTTCATACATCCTTTTCAGAAAATTTGTCAATGCCGTCTTTTCTTCGTTGTAGCTTTGGGCAAAGCCACTGACGAAGAAAAGCGGCAATA